>CALQNE010000110.1 GCA_943331855.1 Bordetella parapertussis | reverse complement strand
GATTTTGTTTTTCCGATGTTTCGCTGCAATACCGTCTATGAAGGTGAATACCTGCTGGGCACTTCGATTGCGCGACCTCTCATTGCCAAACGTCAAATCGAAATCGCTAGACAGGTAGGCGCGGATGCCGTCTCGCACGGTGCAACCGGTAAGGGCAACGATCAAGTCCGCTTCGAGCTCGGCTACTACGCCCTCGAACCCGGTATTAAAGTCATCGCCCCCTGGCGCGAATGGGATTTAGTCTCACGCGAAAAGCTTTTGCAATACGCAGAAGATGCTGGCATCGCCATTGACATGAAACACAAGCAAGGCGGCGCGCCTTATTCAATGGACGCTAATCTGTTGCACATTAGCTTTGAAGGTCGCCACCTCGAAGATCCAAAAGCCGAAGCTGAAGAAACCATGTGGCGCTGGACAGTATCGCCCGAAGCTGCGCCTGACAAGGCTGAGTATCTGGATCTTGAATTTGAAGGCGGCGATGTCGTTGCCCTGAACGGCGTGCGTCTGTCACCCGCACAGGTACTGACAAAACTCAATGAACTGGGTGGCAAACACGGCATTGGGCGTCTTGATCTGGTCGAGAACCGCTATGTCGGAATGAAATCACGTGGCTGCTACGAAACCCCAGGCGGCACGATTTTGCTCAAGGCGCATCGCGCCATCGAGTCGATCACGCTTGACCGCGAAGTCGCGCATCTTAAAGATGATTTGATGCCACGTTATGCCAGCTTGATTTATAACGGCTATTGGTGGTCACCCGAGCGTCGTGCGATTCAGGCCTTGATTGACAGCACACAAAAAGAAGTTAACGGCTGGGTACGACTCAAACTGTACAAAGGCAATGTTTACACCGTATCGCGCGATTCAAAAGACACCCTGTTTGATCAAACCATTGCAACCTTTGATGATGATGGTGGCGCCTACAACCAAGCCGATGCAGCGGGCTTTATCAAGCTCAATGCCTTACGCATGCGGATTGAATCACGCGCGGGCCGTAAGCTGTAAGCGCGTTTAACTACGGCGCCCCACCCTAGGGCCTGATCAACGCAGCTGATTAAACCGATCTAGACGCGTCAATTGAGCACCTCGGCGAGTACCTGGAAATACTACGGTCAGTCTAGTTCCCATGAATTGGGGGCGGCTGACCAAATTCCACCAGGCACCATGGGCGCGAGCAATTTCGCGAACAATGGCTAAGCCCAAGCCCGAACCTCCTTCGGGCGCATCGGGCGAACGATAAAACGCCTCGAACACCCGACCCTGCTCTTGGGCGCTAATTCCCTGCCCATCATCCTCAACCGCGAGCGTTGGCGGCGTAGAAGTCACTAACAGCCTGATCGACTGCGCGCCTGACGCATACCGAAGTGCATTATCAATCAAGTTACCAAGTAGCTCGTCCAGCAAAATAGGATCACCCTCAACCCATACCGGTTGATCGGGCGCGTCCAGATGCAAAACAACACCCGCAGCTTGGGAACGCGTCAACCACTCCGCACCCGAGGTACGCACCCATTCACAAAGATCCAAACGCAAAAAATGATCTTGTGGTCGAGCCTCAGGATCAACGCGCGCCAAGACTAACAGCTGGCGGCCAAGACGAATCATTCGATCACTGACTTGTTTAATCCGTTCGGCACGCTCTCGAATGTCGGCAGACAACGGCTTGGCGAGCATGAGTTCAGACTCAAGCTTCAAACCAGCTAAAGGCGTTCTGAGCTGATGCGCGGCGTGTCCTACAAAACGTCGCTGAGCGGCGAGCGTATCATTGAGACGAGACAACAACTCATTCGTGTGCCTCACCAGACCACTGAGTTCTTTGGGTAGGCCGTCAAGTTTTAACTGGCCCAAATCGTCAACCGAACGCTGTGCGATTTCATCAGAAAGTTGATTTACCGCACGCATCCCCGAACGCACTCCGCGCACGACGACCCAGACACACAAAGCAATTAAGAGCAATTGCCCGATCACCATCAACCAGAAAATATCTTCTAGCTGCCAATCGGCCATCTCAATCTTGTGCGTAATCACCCAGGTTGCGAGTAGATCCAGGACCACCAGCAAGACAATCGGTGGCAGCAGCCTCAGAATCAGATTGCGCGCTAGGGTACCAGAGGCTAGGAAAGCGATCTTAGACATGCCAACGTTTCATAGGCTTGTACAGAAGCTCAAACCGCTTCAGTTTCAAGCAAATACCCAAAGCCTCGGACGGTCTGAATCGCAACCCCCTTGCCTTCAAGACGTTTACGCAGACGGTAAATGTAAACTTCGACCGCGTTTTCGCTAAAGTCTGCATCAAGCGCCGACAAGCCTTGAACGATTTGCTGTTTGGTCACGACCTTACCGGCACGCACCAAAAGCATTTCAAGAACCGAAAGTTCACGCACCGATAAGGCCAAACGCTGGCCGGCAACCCGACACTCGCGATGCGCCGTGTCAAACGTCAAATGACCAAATTCAAGCAATGACCGAGCAACGCCTAAATGCCGACGTGCCAAGGCACGCACCCGCGCGGCCAACTCAGCAAGCTCAAAGGGTTTGGTCAGGTAATCATCGGCCCCAGCGTCGAGACCAGCAACCCGATCTTCGAGACCATCTCGGGCGGTCAAGACCAAAACAGGGATCTCTCGCCCCTCGCTGCGCAATGTCGTCAAGACTTCTAAACCATTCACCAGCGGTAGGTTTAAATCGAGCACCAATAAGTCGTATGAATGATTTGCGATTGCCGCAAGCGCTCGCCTGCCATCTGCCAACCAATCGGTGGCATAGCCTTGATCTGTCAAAAATTCTTGCAACGCTCGCCCAAGCGTAGCGTCGTCTTCAATTACAAGCACTCTCATTGAAGCAGTTTACATCTTAGGGGGGTACTGGTGGGTGCTACAGGGGTCGAACCTGTGACCTACGCCTTGTAAGGGCGCCGCTCTACCAACTGAGCTAAGCACCCTAAGATTTGACTGTGCGCACCATGCAACGACAGCGCAACGTACGGACCAAAGGGCTAATGCAGACTATAAAAAAATAATGCGTTTCACATTATAGCGAAACGCATCTTTTTGGCAAATACAGCCAGATTAATTCAGTGCATCTTTCAAAGCCTTACCTGGACGAAATTTAGGCACTTTTGCTTTTTTAATTTTAATGGCCTCGCCGGTACGAGGATTGCGACCTGTACGCGCAGCACGTTGTGATACTGCGAACGTACCAAAGCCAACTAAAGTTACCGAATTGCCTTTTTTAAGTGTTGCTTTTATTGCAGCAATCATCGCGTCGAGTGACCGGCCAGCCGCTGCTTTAGAAATGTCGGCTTTAGTGGCGATGTGATCAATCAATTCTGTTTTGTTCATATTGAAAATTTCCTTGGGGGGTAACGTAGTCGAAGTCTACTAAAATTCTGAAACGCGTCAGCACTAAGTGCAGAGGCTAAAACGCCTGCTCAGGCAGGCATCTAATGTAGGTGTCATTAAGCCACCGCCTTCGGTAGCTGTCAAGAGCAAAAGCCCTGAGAGCCTCATTTTTATTGGTATTTATATGGATCAAATGCTTAGAACTTGCGATAAGTCATTGCGACTTTAAATATTATTTTTATTGCACTGACTTAAATTTAAGCACACGCACCTCGATTTTATGTTATCTACTTTTTTGAACACGCAATAAAGGCTTGTTCAAAATCAGCAATCAAATCTTCTTGATCTTCGATACCAACCGAGAGGCGAATCAAGCCGTCTTCGATCCCCATCTTGGCACGCACTGCAGGGCCCATTTCATAATAAATTGTCTGTGCCGCCGGCAAAGCAAGCGTGCGGGTATCGCCCACGTGGGTCGCCAAAATTGCAATTTGCAAATGATTTAAAAAATCAAGCGCGTCAATCGTATCGACCAATTCAACAGCAATCAACATACTGAATTTGCCACCAAATAATTGAGCAGCTCGAACATGTTGCGGATGATCTGTAAGCCCCGGGTAAGCTACGCGTTGCACCCCAGGGTGTTTTGACAAGAAGGTCGCAAGTGCCATTGCATTACTGCAAATTTTATCGAGCCTGAGCGATAACGTTTCAGCGCCCACTGCAATTCGATGCGCAGCATCGGCAGAGAGGGTAGCCCCCATATCCCGCAAGCCTTTTTTCTTGATCTGCGTGATCGCCCAGCCGCTTGGCGGTCCTTTTTTATAGACGTCTAAAATATTGTCATACTGCGCCCAGTCGTATAGGCCAGTATCGGTTAACGAGCCACCCAGCGCATTCGCATGACCACCGATATGCTTAGACAAGGCATTCATGACAATCGACGCCCCGACCACCTTCGGTCGAAATAACCACGGTGAGGTCACCGTGTTATCCACCACATAGACCAACTTGCGTTCTTGACACAAACGACCCAGACCCTCAAGGTCGGCAACTTGCGTACCCGGGTTGGCGATCGTTTCAGTAAAGAGCATTTTGGTATTGGGGCGTATCGCCGCGGCCACCGCCTGCACATCGGTCGGATCGACCAGTGTGATTTCAATCCCTAGCAATTCAAGCGTACCGAACAAGCTATTCGTATTACCAAAAATAAATTGGCTAGAAAGCAGATGGTCCCCTGCGCGCAAGAGCGTGGTAAACAGTGCGGTAAGTGCCCCCATCCCAGTGGCGAAAGACAGCGTCGCAACACCATCTTCCATTTTGTTAATTTTCTTTTCAAGAGCGTCAGTCGTGGGCGTGCCTTGTCTGGCATAGGTGTAACCTGCTTTACCCTGAAATACTGCGGCCAATTCACGCGAATCAGAAAATGCGTACTGCGTCGAAGTATGAATCGGTTTATGCACCGCACCATGTTCAACCGATAATTTTCGATCGCCATGCAAAATGGTTGTGGTAAAGCCGTGTTGGGTCGTTTGTTTAGTCTGGCTCATTGCATACTCACTTTAAAAATTAGTTTAGCGCTGACGCTGGCGAACGGTCTCGTACAGACACACGGCAGTGGCAACACTAACATTTAAGCTCTCAACGCTCCCAAGCATCGGGATCGTGACAAGTTCGTCGCAGGTTTCACGTGTCAGGCGCCGCATCCCCTCGCCTTCGGCACCCATGACCCAGGCCATTGAACGCTTGCCATCGGTCTGATGAATACTTTGTGTCGCGGTGTCATCGGTTCCGACTAACCAGACGTCTCGGTCTTTGAGTTCGCGCATGGTTCGGGCCAGATTGGTCACCATCAAATAAGGCACTGATTCGGCCGCCCCGCAAGCCACCCGTTGAACGGTCGTATTCAGACCCACGGCGCGATCTCTGGGGGCGACCACGGCATGGACTCCGGCCGCATCTGCAGTGCGCAGGCAAGCACCCAAATTGTGTGGGTCGGTCACGCCATCCAATACCAGCAACAAAACAGGTCCCTGAACGAGATCTAACACCTCATCCAAATCGTCCGCCAGTTTCCGGGTATCCGCGACGGCAACGACACCCTGATGACGCGAGCCGCCTGCCAAACCATCTAAACGATCGGCCCCCACAGGATGCACCACCCGTCCCGCTTGGGTCGCAGTCGCGATCAGGGCTTGCATGCGTTTGTCACGCCGCTGCGCTTCAACGTAGACCTCGCGCACGGAATCAGGCGCCTGGCGCAAACGCGCAATGACCGCGTGAAACCCTGCAAGCATTTGAGTAGCCGCCATAACAATTCCTAACGCCCTTTTCGGGCAGATTTTTTAGCGCCCGGCTTTTTGCCAGCGTGCGCCGTTTTTTTGGTCGGGCGGGCATTGTCTTGTCGCGCCGTTTTTTTAGCCTCGGCACGACGCACCTTGGCGATTTGCCCCTTGAGTTCGGGCGGTTTGGGTGCTGCCGCTTTCTTGATTCGCTTCGCACCCGGGTCTTCGACTCGCGTGGCTGCCTTGCGCAACGCATCAAAAGTCGTGCCCGTTACCAGCCTAAACTCAATACGTCGCGCCTCAAGATCCACACGCGCGACCTGAACCTGGACAGCATCTGTTAAACGATAACGCATCCCCGTTCGTTCGCCTCGCAGCTCGTGCATCGCATCGTTAAATTGAAAGTACTCAGTTCCTAGCTCAGACACATGCACCATGCCTTCAACATGCAAGGTGTCGAGCGTTACAAAAATGCCAAAACTCGCTACACCTGTCACGCGACCGCTGAATACTTCGCCAACGCGTTCTTTAACAAACCAACATTTCAACCACGCTTCGACATCTCGCGACGCATCATCAGCGCGACGTTCGTTAGCCGATAGCAGCAGCCCAAGTTTTTCCCACACGTCGTGCTCGTGCTCACGCAATGTTGCACCGGGCGCCGAGACAAAACCATGCAATTCGGGTTGATAACGCTGACTTTTCAGAAGCGCTTTAATCACGCGATGCGTGAGTAAATCGGGATAGCGTCGAATCGGTGACGTGAAATGGGTGTACGCCGGGTACGACAAGCCAAAGTGCCCCATATTGTCAGGGCTGTAGATGGCTTGCTGCATTGATCTCAAGCACATCGTTTGCAAAAGCCCATAGTCGGGACGCGCCCGCGCTTTATCCAGTACCGCCCCATAATCGGCTGAAGTCGGATCCGCCCCACCGCCCAGACTCAAACCAAGCGTTCGTAAAAACTCACGCAAGGCTTGCAGTTTTTCAGGGGTCGGGCCTTCGTGCACCCGATACAAACCAATATGTTTACTGCGAAACATAAAGTCGGCCGCGCAAGTATTGGCCGCCAACATACATTCTTCAATCAGGCGGTGCGCATCGTTGCGTACCACGCCAATAATTTTTTCGATCCGACCAAGTTCGTTACAGACGATTTTTGTTTCAACCGTGTCGAAATCGATCGCACCGCGTTCTTTGCGACCTTGCGAAAGCAATTTAAACAGCTCATATAAATCGGTGATTTGCGGCATCACCTTGGCAAAACCCCGCGCAACGGGGCCTTGAGGTTGCTGCAACGATTCCCAAACCTGGTTATACGTCGTGCGCGCGTGCGAATGGATCACCGCGTTATAAAACTGATAGGCTGAAACCGTACCTGCCTTCGCGCCCGACAGGGGGATCACCATGTCGCACACCAATACCAGTCGATCCACCGACGGGTTCAACGAGCACAACCCATTCGAGAGTTTTTCGGGCAGCATCGGGATCACGCGACGCGGAAAATAAACACTGGTGCCGCGCTCGCGCGCTGCTTCGTCTAGCGCGTCTTCGGGTGTTACATAATGACTGACATCCGCAATCGCAACCAATAGACGCCAAGCCGGTCGCTTACGCGCTTCGCCCATGTCGACTTGTTCACAATACACCGCATCATCAAAGTCACGTGCGTCTTCACCGTCAATCGTGATGAATGGCACGTCACGCAAGTCAACACGGTCTTTCAAGTCCGCTTTACGAACGAGCTCAGGCAGTTTTTCGGCCTGGCGCAACGCAGCCTCTGAAAAATCAACCGGCACATCAAATTTTCGAACCGCGATCTCGATTTCCATACCCGGGTCATCAATTTCGCCCAAGATCTCAGCGACACGCCCAAGCGGCTGTTTATGTCGTGAGGGCTGCTCAATGATATCGACCGATACAACTTGCCCGTGCTGAGCGCCACCAGTGTCACCCGGCGGAATCAAGACATCATGCTTAATCCGTTGATCTTCAGGAACGACAATTGTCATACCGCGCTCATTTAAAAAGCGCCCAACTAATCGATTCGTACGTCGCTCGATGACTTCAACAATCGTGCCCTCAGGCTTGCCACGATATTCACCCGTAGGTTTGACTAACACGCGATCGCCGTGCAAAACCTTTTGCATCTCACGCGGTGAGAGAAAGATATCTTGGCCGCCTGCATCTGCAACTAAAAAGCCAAAACCATCACGATGGCCTTGGACTCGACCCGCAACGAAATCTAGCTTATTGGCGAGCAGCAAAACACCCTTACGATTGGGTAACAATTGGCCGTCGCGCTCCATTGCTGCGATTCTGCGATCAAACCCAGTCAGGGTTTCTTCGCGTGTCAGATTCATGCGAACGGCCAAATCTTCGGGTGAAAGGGGCGCTGGCGCGATGCGCAGTGCCTCTAGAATCTGCTCGCGACTTGGGACATCGGGATCAAAATCAGGGATGTTTTCAGGGGTAACAGTCGCAGCGCGAGTGTTCTTGATATTGGGAGGAAGGCGTTTTGCCAAAGCTAAAATCTCGCTTATAATGCGGTGCTTCTTGAGTACAAGTTAGGCCCAGGTGGCGGAATTGGTAGACGCGCACGGTTCAGGTCCGTGTGCCGAAAGGTGTGGAGGTTCGAGTCCTCTCCTGGGCACCACTGAAGTGTAAAGCATAAAGTACCTGGCTTTTATGATTCAGAACTTCTGACGCATCAAAATATGTAGGATATTTGCGTCAAGGTACTCTTCTCCCTCTTGAACAAAGCCGTGTCGCAAATAAAACCCTTTTGCATGGGTCTGCGCCGACAAAACGACTTCAGTCAAACCTTTATGCCGAGCCTGGTTCACTAGCGCGTCGAGCACTGCGCTACCTAAGCCTTGACCACGCGCCCACTTTAATACAGCCATACGACCAATATGCCCGTCGGGTAACAAACGCCCCGTTGCCAAGGCGGCGCCCTGCCCGTCAAACGCGACTGCATGCACACACGCTACGTCCAACGCATCAATTTCTTCTTCAATCGGCACGTGTTGCTCATGAACAAAGACTGCTAGACGAATGGGCGCCGCACTGGCTTGCAACTGATGCCAGTCGCCGAGCTCTATTTTCCAGTTTTTTGCTCTATCATTCACAGGCTTCATGTCCTTTCCGGAAAGCACGATTATATTGTTCCTGCACCGACTGCGCCGGACGCATCCCTTGACATCGTCATTGCCAAACCTTACTCACGTGATTAACCGGAGTCTAAGATGAGTTTGTTTCTATTCAGGTACGCCACACTCTGGTTGGCACTTGGGTTCGCAGCACTGACCCCCTATTGGGCCTTGCAGCCCGACGCGTCCGTTCTTTGGTGGCTTGTTGCACTTGTCGCCTGGGCGCTCAGCGCGCTCGGCATTCACGATGCGCTTCAAGCACATCACGCAATCTTGCGTAATTATCCAATCATCGGACACCTACGCTATCTGCTTGAAGCTTTACGGCCCGCCATTCGGCAATACTTCTTTGAAAATGACACCGACGAAGCCCCCTTTTCAAGAGCGAGTCGCTCGCTCGTTTATCAGCGCGCCAAACAAGAAATCGACAAACGTCCCTTTGGTACGCAGCTTGATGTGTACGACGGGCGCTATGAGTGGATCAATCACTCTCTGACGCCTTCAAAAATCAAAAATGCCGATTTTCGCATCACAGTGGGCGGGCCCGATTGCACTCAGCCGGTCTCACTTTCGGTCTTAAACATCTCGGCAATGAGTTTTGGGGCCTTGAGCGCCAACGCAATTCTGGCGCTTAACGAAGGTGCCAAACTCGGCAGTTTTGCCCATGACACGGGCGAAGGCGGCATCAGTCTTCACCATCGTCAGCCGGGTGGGGATCTAATTTGGAATATCGGTTCTGGCTATTTTGGTTGCCGCGACGAGCAAGGGCGGTTTTCTGAGTCGCATTTTGTTGCAAACGCCAAGCTCCCTCAAGTCCGGATGATTGAGATCAAGCTCTCGCAGGGGGCTAAACCCGGCCACGGCGGTATTTTGCCTGGTAGCAAAGTCACTGCCGAAATCGCCGCTGCACGGGGTGTCAAGCTGGGTGAAGACTGCAACTCGCCTGCTGCACACTCTGAATTTGACACTCCCATCGGGCTTTTACTTTTTGTACAACGCTTGCGAACGCTGTCGGGTGGCAAGCCGGTTGGATTCAAACTTTGCATTGGCCATGCCTGGGAATGGTTCGCCATCGCCAAAGCCATGGTTAAAACAGGGATCACACCTGATTTTATTGTGGTCGATGGTGCCGAGGGCGGAACAGGCGCAGCGCCTGTTGAATTTGTTGATCACGTCGGTACACCGCTGCGCGAGGCGATCCGACTCGTACATAACACGCTGGTGGGCCTGAATTTGCGAGATCGAATCAAGCTAGGCGCTTCAGGAAAAATCGTCTCTGCCTTTGACATGACCCGAGCCTTTGCCTTGGGTGCCGACTGGTGCAACAGCGCACGGGCATTTATGTTTGCGATTGGCTGCATTCAAGCTCAACAATGCCACACCGGTCGTTGCCCAACCGGGGTGGCCACGCAAGATCCTGAACGTCAAAAAGCCTTGGTGCCACTTGATAAGGCACCGCGCGTCGCGCATTTTCATCAAAACACCTTGCATGCGCTGGCAGAGCTACTGCAAGCCTCAGGGCTTCAGCACCCAAAAGATGTCACCACAACACACATCGCCTGCCGCAGCGTCGATAATCACATCAACCTGATGTCTACCTTATATCCAGGCATCAAAGCCGGATCGTTGTTGGCGGGCGAGTTGCAACGACCTGTGTTTCAAATTGGCTGGCCCATGGCAAGTGCCGAGAGTTTTGCGCCAATCAACGATCTT
>CALQNE010000109.1 GCA_943331855.1 Bordetella parapertussis | reverse complement strand
GACTTCATGCGGCTTGGCCACAAATGTCTTCATGATTGGATCCTAAAAATACCTGCCCGGGACCATCCCAGACTGGCCCTCAAATAACGTTCAGTTGGTGCCAAAGCGTGTAACCCGCCCGTGCCCCATGTCTGTTATTGGAGGAAAGCCTTTGATTCTACAATAAAAAACGGGTGCCAGCCAAATGGCAGCACCCGTTTAAGTAAAAAGGCCACCTAAACCAGGGTAGCCGAGGCAAAACTGGCTTATTTTTGACGCGAGAGCGCAGCACCAACGTATTGATCATAAGAGGCTTCTGCCAACCTGAACCAAGGCACCACCTGATCGCGGTACCCCATGTAGTTGTCGTGAATCTCTTTAAACTGGGCGCTTTTCGCTGAATACTCGCCGTAAACCTTCAGAGAGACGTCCCAACATGCATCCATCACCGCACGTGGGAAAGCCCGCAACAAGGTGCCCTGCGATAGCAAACGACGCAGTGCTTGTGCATTCAGGTTGTCATAGCGTGCCTGCATCGTCGCCGTGCAGGCACGGCTTGCAGCCTCGATAATGGACTGATAGCTCTTGGGGAGCTTGTCCCATTCACCATCATTCACATACAGGGATACCTGCGCACCACCTTCCCACCAACCGGGGTAGTAGTAGTACTTGGCAACCTTGGCGAAACCCATTTTTTCATCATCGTAGGGGCCGACCCACTCTGCCGCATCGATCGTGCCTTTTTCAAGAGCGGGGTAAATATCACCGCCTGGCAGCTGCTGAGGAATAGCGCCCAGGCGAGTCATAATCTCACCGGCAAAGCCGGCGATACGCATCTTGAGACCTTTGAGGTCTTCGACCGTTTTGATCTCTTTACGGTACCAGCCACCCATTTGAGTGCCCGTATTACCCAGCGGCATATTGACGATATTGAAATCTTTGTAAAGCGCACGGGTGAGTTTCATGCCGTCGCCTTCCCACATCCAGGCGTTTGTTTGGCGCGAATTCAGCCCAAACGGTACGGCCGTATCGAACGAAAGCGCAGGATTTTTACCGACGTAGTAATACCCACTCGAATGACCCATCTCAACCGTATTTTTTTGCACAGCATCCAACACCTGCAGAGGCGGCACAATTTCGCCGGCTGCAAAGGTACGCACTGAGAACTTGCCACCAGAACCTTCAGACACATACTTTGAAAAAAGTTCAGCCGTACCGAACAGCGTATCCAGGCTTTTGGGGAAACTCGAGGCCAGGCGCCAGTTCAGTGTGGGCGCATCTTGCGCAAAAACGGGTGCTGCGACAACAGCACTGCCTGCTACAGCCCCTAGGCTGGCTTTCTTTAAAAACGAACGACGTTGCATTCGAAGTCTCCTGAAAATAATTTGAGCCGTTTTAGATGCCCAGAACCGAGAATATTACACCGCGCAAGGCAGGTTAAGCCGCTTGACTCGCCTAGGTGTTTGCCCGCGTTTACCCTTTGTTTGACCGCCTCTTAGGTGCCAGCAATCGCCATGTTTTCAATCAAAATCGACCCTGTCGTTTTGCTGCCTCGCGTAATCGTGTCGGCACCAACGGCCACAATCTGGGCAAACATATCTTTCAAGTTTCCTGCAATAGTGACCTCTTGGACCGCGTGTTGAATCTCTCCGTTCTTGACCCAATAGCCAAATGCGCCTCGGGAGTAATCCCCAGTGAGGTAGTTCACGCCCTGGCCGATCAGTTCGGTAACCAACAACCCCGTCCCCATTTTGCGCAACATCGCAGGTAAATCATCTTTGCGACGCGTCAAGCTTGAACTGAGCTCTAGATTGTGCGAACCGCCAGCATTTCCCGTCGTCGTCATGCCCAGCTTGCGAGCCGTGTACGTCGACAACAAATATCCTTGGAGCACACCATCACGCACCAGATCCCGAGCCTGCGTACGCACACCTTCTTCATCAAAAGGTGAACTACCCATGGCGCCCTTAATGTGCGGGTCCTCAGTAATAGAAAGGTGTTTAGGAAAAATCTCACGCCCAAGCGAATCAACCAAAAAACTGACCTTGCGATAAAGTGAGCCACCGCTCACCGCCTGAGTCAGCGCGCCAATTAAACCGAGTGCCAAGGGCGCCTCGAACAAGACCGGAAAATGTCCCGTTGGAATTCGACGGGCCGACAAGCGCGAGAGCGCACGTGCGGCTGCATAGCGCCCAACCGCCGCAGGGTCAGCAAGGCGATTGGCACGCCGGTCGCTGGTGTACCAGTAATCACGCTGCATGGACTGACCGCGACCCGCAATTGGGGCCACCGACAGCCCATGACGCGAATAAGCATAGCCATCTAAAAATCCACGGGTATTGCCCAACACAAAGTGTCCCTCGTGGGTATCAACACCCGCCCCCTCTGTATTCGTAATGCGTTTGTCGGCATCCAGCGCCGCGCGCTCGGCAACAATCGCGAGTTCGGTGGCCTGCGCCACACTCACCGCCCACGGATGATGCAATTGAAGATTGTGTTGAACATTCTTGGCAAGTAACCCAGCCTCGGGCAAGCCAGCCGACGGATCTTCTGCCGTATACCGAGCAATATGCCAAGCGGCCTCGACCGTTTGTCGCAACGCTGCTGGCGAAAAATCAGAGGTTGAGGCCGAGCCCCGTCGCTGACCTGCAAAAACCGTGATATCCATTGAACGATCACGCGTTTGTTCGACCGTTTCGACCTGACCTTTACGGACCGAAACTGCCAGGCCTTGCGCCTCAGAGACTTCTGCGGCGGCATCGCTCGCACCTAAATTTTTGGCATGCTGAAGCGCTTGAGTCACTAAATCTTCGAAAATCGGACGATTTTCGGCAATTGGGAGAAAAGAAATTGAAGTAGCCATTAGGGGTCCATTCGTGTGAGGCTTTATGATAGCCGTATGATGACTGATTTACCTGAAACCCAAGACGACTCACCCGACTCTATTTATGACGGCCCCAGCAAATCGCACGTCAAGCGCGAGATGCTTGCCTTGGTCGACCTCGGCAAAGAGCTTGTCGAGCTCTCACCCGAACGGCTCAAGCAATTGCCCCTGTCTGAGCGACTGTACGAGGCGATCCGCTTAGCGCAACGCACAACAGCCCGCGAAGGCTTGAGGCGGCAAGTGCATTTTGTTGGCAAACTCATGCGCGATGCGCCCGCCGATCAGATCCGAGCCCAGCTCGACACCTGGAAAAACGGCTCACGCGAGCAAACACAGGCGATGCATCGCCTCGAAGCCTTGCGTGACCGTTTATTAAAAGACGATGCCGCGTTCACCGTGCTGCTACAAAAATACCCTCAGGCGGATATTCAACATTTGCGCACCTTGATACGCGAAGGGCGCAAAGAAGCCGCCGCCAACGAAGCCCTGCGCCCAGGCCAAGAACCTTTGCGCAAACATTACCGCGCCTTATTTCAGGCGCTTAAAACTCTACAGGATCCTGACGTTTCACCATGACCGACCATCCCTTGCTTGAGTGTGTTGAACACGAAACCGGCCCCAACCCCACCCACAGCGTGCTTTGGCTCCATGGCCTGGGCGCCGATGGCAACGACTTTGCGCCCATCGTGCCTGAACTGAGGCTACCCAGCTCAAAAGCCGTGCGCTTTGTGTTTCCACACGCCACCATTCAGCCTGTCACCATCAATGGTGGCATGGCCATGCGCTCGTGGTACGACATTTTGACGCCACAGTTGGTCAAGCGTGAAGACGCAGCAGGCATTCGCATCTCTGAAAAAGCGATTCTTGCCTTGATCGCCCGCGAAAATGCGCGTGGTGTACCCAGCACGAACATCGTACTGGCCGGCTTCTCACAAGGCTGCGCCATGACCTTACATACCGGCATTCGCGCAGGTTTTAAACTGGCAGGCTTAATGGGGCTCTCTGGCTATTTGCCTTTAGGTGACTTGGCTCAAACCGAGCATCATGCCGCCAACCTCGATACACCAATTTTTTTAGCGCACGGCACCTACGATCCAGTCGTTGCACCCGAACGCGCTGAAGCTTCACGCGTCAAGCTTGAAGCACTTGGTTACAAAGTACAGTGGCACACCTATCCAATGCCACACTCAGTTTGCCCAGAAGAAATTGCCGATATTTCGCGTTTTTTGCAAAGCGTGTTGGTGTAATTTTATTTTTTATTTTTTATTTTTATAGCCTCACTTATGACCTCAGCTTCAACGCCCGTGCGCACACGTTTCGCGCCTTCGCCCACCGGTTTTCTTCACTTGGGTGGCGCACGCACCGCATTATTTTCATGGGCCTTCGCGCGTCATTTTGGGGGCACTTTTATTTTGCGCATCGAGGACACCGACCTTGAGCGCTCAACCCCCGAGGCCGTGCAAGCGATCTTAGATGGCATTGCTTGGTTAGGACTGACGCCCGATGAAGGCCCGTTCTATCAAATGCAACACATGGACCGCTATCGTGCTGTCGTGGCAAGCATGCTAGCTGCAGGCACCGCCTATCATTGCTACAGTTCAAACGAAGAAGTTGAAGCCATGCGCGAACGTGCGCGTGCAAAAGGCCTCAAGCCTCGCTACGACGGCACCTGGCGCCCCGAGCCCGGTAAAACCTTGCCCACGATTCCTACAGACCGTAAACCCGTTGTTCGCTTCAAGAGCCCGCAAGACGGCGCAACCGCATGGGTCGACCTGGTCAAAGGCCCCATCAGTTTTGAAAACACAGAGCTTGACGATTTAGTCATTGCACGACCAGATGGCACACCCACCTATAACTTTTGCGTGGTTGTCGACGATTGGGATATGCGCATTACGCACGTGATGCGAGGTGACGACCACGTGAACAATACCCCCAGACAAATCACGATTCTTCGCGCACTGGGCGCCCCCGTGCCCGAGTATGGCCACGTTCCAATGATCCTGGGGCCCGATGGCGAAAAATTATCAAAGCGCCACGGCGCTGTGAGCGTCATGGAGTACGACCGCGACGGCTACCTACCCGAAGCCATGATCAATTACCTTGCACGCCTAGGATGGAGTCACGGCAACGACGAACTATTTTCACGCCCACAACTCGTCGAATGGTTCGATCCACAACACCTATCAAAATCAGCCGCACAGTGGGACCCAAAAAAACTCAATTGGGTTAACGCCCACTACATTAAACAAAGCGATGACAAAGCACTCGCGCAAGCCGTCGCACCCCGCATCACCGCACGCGGTGGCAACCCCACACAAGTTGATTTATCAGCGGTCGTCAAACTCTTAAAAGACCGTGCCGAAACCCTAGAACAACTCGCAGAAGGCGCCATGCTCTTTTGCGGCCCGTTCACCCCAGCCGCAGACGAACTCATCACTCAACACCTAACCGAGCCCGCCAAGAGCGCCCTACGAGACTTCGCCACCCAAGCCGCCCAAACCCCCTGGACCCGCGAAGCCCTAAGCGCCCTGATCAAAACCGTGCTCGCCACCCACACCCTAAAAATGCCACAACTCGCCATCCCGTTACGCGTAGTCGTAGCCGGCACAGCCCAAACCCCAGCCGTAGACGCCGTTTTAGAAATATTAGGAAAAGAAACAGTGTTAGGCCGACTAGCCAGCATCGAGTAGCAAGCCCCCACGCAAGTCACCGCCCCAGCACTGACTCCGCCCCAGAGCTGCGTATTTTGCTCAGCCAAAATACCAGCGCCGGGGCCGAGACAGTGCGTGCGATATAAATGAAAAGTCCGTGCGCAAACCACCCCAGCACCGACTCAGCCCCAAAGCTGCATATTTTGCTCAGCCAAAATATCAGCGCCGGGGATAAGACGGTGCGTGCGAAATAAAAGGACAGTGCGTGCGAGATAAAAGAACAGCGCGCAGAGCAAAAACCTACATCAACCGAAAGCTAGCCGGCACCTTCTGCGCCACCTCAGACCGACTATTGGCCCGATCCTCACGATAAGTCAGACGCGAAGCATCATTACGCTCGATGATATAAGTGTTCGTATAGACCGGATCCCGATAGTCAACCAACTCACCATTCGAACGACTCACCCGAGCAACCAGCTTGCCCTCAGGCGCATCCCAGCAACCCGTCTCACGCAACTCAGAACGAATGTTGCGCCCCTGCTTAACCCGCGTCTGCTGACGCATTTTGCCATCCGCTGATAACGTAAGCAGCGTCTGAATTTCACCCGCCACCCCATTTTGCTTACGCACCACATACCAGTTGCCAATCAACGGATGCTGAACAGGTGGCACCACACAGACCGGCTCAATCAAGCCGTCAGGCGCCAAAATCAATGCCGCATCAGGGGGACGGGGAATCCCGCAGGCCGAGAGAAGACCAACACACCCAAATACCAACCATCTGCAAACACCCCGTTCAAACATTGCCGCCCCAACTATGTTGTCGTCACAAGATTGAAATAAATTGTCAATCCAAAAATTTTGCCAGACCCGCCGACATGATCCCATCAACGTTAAAAAACGATTTAAAGGTGATGCCCACATATTGCAGCAAAACCAATCCGCCATCATCCCATTGACACCTAAATATCGATCGAAAAGAGCCTATTTTTGCTTTTTCACCACACTTTTTTTGTAAAGAAAAAAACAAACTTGCTTGTCTTGTGCCTGGCGAAGATCCAATTTCTACAAAGATATCCACCGAAGTACTCACTACGCTTGACATTAAATTAGATTTTTTTAAACAAATTCAAGGGCTAAGACTCGAAATTAAATTTAAATAATGACTATTGCGCAGAACGACTTCAGCCACTAGAATTAGTGCAGTTGAAAAATAAAAACACCATATGTAGTGTTAATCTTCGCCTCCGCCCAGTGTCACGCAAATGAAATCAAGGCGATTTTGTAAGATTAAACAGTCGGTGTGCAGTAAGTAAAAGTCTTACAAAATACCTTGTCCGCAAGACCCAGTACAGAACACGATCACGACCTCATCTTTACAGTATTTTTAGCGCGGCGTGTGCCGCGTTTGCACCGCAGGAGCCCTAATGCAAACTACTACAAATCCAGTCGAGCGCGCTGCCATCCCCCAATTTATTGCCACGGCAGCACCGATCAACGAAGCCGCCTGGACGCAATATCACATCATTCGCCGCAACGGCGCAGTGGTCAATTTTGAACCTAGCAAAATTGGCATTGCCATGACCAAGGCCTTTTTGGCCGTTAATGGCGGGCAAGGCGCAGCCTCGGCACGCGTGCGCGAGCTCGTTGACTCACTGACCCATCAAGTTGTCTCGGCGCTAATGCGCAGCCGCCCCAACGGTGGCACCTTCCATATCGAAGATATCCAGGACGCAGTCGAACTTTCGTTGATGCGTTCAGGCGAGCACGATGTTGCCCGCTCATACGTGCTGTATCGCGAGCGTCGTTCACAAGAGCGTTCAAAAGGCAAAGCCGAACAAGCCCCCACCGAAGCCCCTACGCTTAACGTCGTTGAAAATGGCGTGCGCAAACCGCTCGACCTGGCCAAACTGCAGGCCACCATCGAAGCCGCAGGCTTTGGTTTAGGCGAGTTTGTCGATACAGCAACGATTCAAAAAGAAACCCTCAAAAACCTGTACGACGGCGTGCCCGTCGATGAAGTCTACAAGTCTGCCATTTTGGCCGCCCGTGCCATGGTCGAAAACGATCCGGCTTACAGTAAAGTTACCGCTCGTTTGTTGCTTCACACGATCCGCAAAGAAGTGCTCGATGAAGAAGTCGCCCAAGAAGAGATGAATACTCGCTACGCGACCTATTTCCCAAAGTTCATCAAACGCGGCGTCGAAGGCGGCTTGCTGAACTCAGACCTCTCGCGCTTTGATTTGCCACGCCTGGCAGCGGCACTTGATGCCAGCCGCGACCTGCAATTTGATTATCTGGGCCTACAAACTTTGTATGACCGCTACTTTTTACACCTACGCGGCCAACGCATTGAGCTACCCCAAGTGTTCTTCATGCGCGTCGCCATGGGCTTGGCCATTGCCGAGATTGATCGCGAAGCGCGTGCCATCGAGTTCTATCAGATCCTGTCGTCGTTTGACTTCATGAGCTCAACGCCAACACTCTTTAACGCCGGCACCCTGCACTCACAACTCTCATCTTGCTACCTGACAACCGTCTCAGACAACCTTGACGGCATCTACGAAGCCATCAAAGAAAACGCGTTGCTAGCAAAATACGCTGGCGGTCTGGGCAACGACTGGACTCCCGTTCGCGCCATGCGCAGCCACATCAAGGGCACTAACGGTGAAAGCCAAGGCGTCGTCCCGTTCTTGAAAGTCGTGAACGATACCGCTGTGGCCGTCAATCAAGGTGGCAAGCGCAAGGGCGCAGTCTGCTGCTACCTCGAGACGTGGCACTTAGACATCGAAGAGTTTCTCGATCTGCGCAAAAATACCGGCGACGAGCGTCGTCGTACGCACGACATGAACACTGCGAACTGGATCCCTGATCTGTTCATGAAGCGCGTGCTCGAAAATGGCAGCTGGACACTGTTTTCACCTTCAGACTGCCCAGACCTGCATGACAAAGTGGGCGCGGCCTTCGAAAAAGCCTACGTTGGCTACGAAGAGAAGGCAGCACGCGGCGATTTGCCACTACACAAGACAATGCCAGCGACAAGCCTGTGGCGCAAAATGCTGTCAATGCTGTTTGAAACGGGCCATCCCTGGATCACGTTCAAAGACCCTTGCAACATTCGCTCGCCACAGCAACATGTTGGCGTGGTGCACAGCTCAAACCTCTGCACCGAGATCACCTTAAACACCAACGACTCTGAAATCGCGGTGTGCAACCTGGGCTCAGTCAACTTGCTGGCGCACCTCAAGCACAACGCTGACGGTACCCAGTCGCTCGATCAAGACAAACTGCAACGCACAATTAAGATTGCGATGCGCATGCTCGACAACGTCATCGACATCAACTATTACGCTGTTGCTAAAGCGCGCAATTCAAACGTACGCCATCGTCCAGTCGGTTTAGGCATCATGGGTTTTCAAGATTGCCTGCATGTGATGCGCGTGCCCTACGCGACACAAGCCGCCATCGAATTCGCAGATCGCTCGATGGAAGCCGTTTGTTATTACGCCTACAGCGCCTCAAGTGAACTTGCTGAAGAACGTGGTCGCTACGCAAGCTTTGATGGTTCGTTGTGGTCGCGTGGCATCTTGCCGCATGACTCGATTGCACTGCTGCGCGAACATCGTGGTGGTTACGTTGAAGTCGATGAATCAACAACGCTTGATTGGGATTCGTTGCGCGCACGCATCAAAACGCACGGCATGCGCAACTCTAATTGTGTTGCAATTGCCCCAACCGCAACAATATCGAATATTATTGGCGTGTCTGCATGTATAGAACCAACATATCAAAACTTGTACGTTAAATCGAACCTCTCCGGCGAGTTTACTGTGGTCAACGAACATCTCGTTCGCGACCTCAAAAAACTGGGCCTCTGGGATGAAGTGATGGTCGCCGACTTGAAGTACTTCGACGGCAGCTTATCCCGCATCGATCGCGTTCCGGCCGAACTGCGTGCCCTATACGCCACCGCTTTTGAAGTTGAGCCAACCTGGATTGTTGAGTGCGCGGCACGTCGCCAAAAATGGATCGATCAAGCGCAATCTTTAAATATCTATATGGCTGGCGCATCTGGCAAAAAACTTGATGACACCTATAAGCTTGCTTGGTTACGCGGCCTAAAAACTACGTACTACCTGCGCACACTCGGTGCAACGAGTGCAGAAAAATCAACCGGTCGTGGTGGTGAACTGAATGCGGTGAACGCATCGGGCGCCGGCTCTACAAGTGGGACGTTTGCGATGGCGCCAACTCAGGCCTTACCTGAGCCCGAAACTTTGGGCGCAGCCTGCACTATGAGACCTGGCGATCCAGGTTTCGAAGAGTGCGAAGCCTGCCAATAACGCGATCGAGAACAAATAATGCTGACCTGGAACGACGAACCCACTATTCAAGCCGCCCCACCTTCGGGTGCCGGGCTGATGCCTGCAGCCCTCGCGCAAGCGATGACCGCTGCGTTGCCTTCTCGCGCCGCCAGTGGCGTGTTTGGCGACTCTGCCTTACCAACACCTGGACTTAAAGAATCGCCTGTCGCCACAAATACCGCTGCGCGGGTCAATGCGGCCGACAAACGCATCATCAATGGCCAAACCGATGTCAATCAACTCGTTCCCTTTAAATACAAATGGGCTTGGGAAAAATACATCGCCACTTGCGCCAACCATTGGATGCCTCAAGAGATCAACATGTCTCGCGACATCGCTCTCTGGAAAAACCCAACGGGTCTAACCGAAGACGAACGCCGCATCATTAAACGTAATCTGGGCTTTTTTGTAACGGCCGACTCATTGGCTGCTAACAATATCGTGCTGGGCACCTATCGCCACATCACGGCACCTGAATGCCGCCAGTTTTTGCTGCGCCAAGCCTTTGAAGAAGCTATTCATACTCACGCCTATCAATATATTGTTGAAAGTCTTGATCTGGATGAATCAGAAATCTTCAACGCCTATAACGAAGTGCCTTCAATTCGAGCCAAAGATCAGTTTCTGATCCCGTTTATCGATGCGATTGCAGATCCGCACTTTAAAACTGGCACGCTCGAGAATGATCAAACGCTACTGAAGTCGCTGATCGTTTTTGCCTGCCTGATGGAAGGCCTGTTCTTTTATGT
>CALQNE010000108.1 GCA_943331855.1 Bordetella parapertussis | reverse complement strand
CAACTCGAACGGTGCCTGAGATATCCTTTTCTGGCTGAACAATGTCGGCCAAGCCCTGTATGCCAAGCTCGACACGCTCGAGCTGCTCGACAATCTCATCGGCAAATTTCGTATGAATCATGCCGCCTCGCGTACGCTGAAAGAGCTTATGGCCAAGGCATACTTCAAGCTGTGCAATCCTTCGGCTGACTGTCGAGTCGTCTAGCTTCAACTTCTTGGCTGCATTGGTAATATTTCCTGAACGATAGACGTTCAGGAAAATTTTTAGATCCTCCCAATTCAGCTGCCTGTGTTTAGAGTGCGCGGTCATTAAAGGTCGACTTTGTAAATTTGCAATACAGGTTGCAAATTTACTCTGATTCATTGCAGCCATTCAAGCTTAGAATTTAACAATCGAAAAGGGATCATGATGCACAACACAGTCACTAAAGTTGCGGTTGCACACGTCGCGCCAGTATTTTTGGACAAAAAGGCTACTGTCGCAAAAGCCTTAGGACTCATTCAGGAAGCGGCCCAAAAAGGTGCGCAGCTCATTGTATTCCCCGAATCCTTTATTCCCGGATTTCCGATTTGGGCTGCATTATGGTCTCCGATGGAAAATCACGACCTGTTTCAACGCTTTGTCGAAAACAGCTTGTTATGTGATGGCCCTGAGGTCGCAGCCATCGCAGCGCAAGCAAAAAAATTCAATATCTTCGTCTCCTTTGGCTTGAGTGAGGCGAGTCATGCCAGCGTGGGTTGCATCTGGAATTCGAACATCTTAATTTCTGATCAAGGCGAAACGCTCATTCATCATCGCAAACTCGTACCGACTTTTTTTGAAAAAATGATCTGGGCTCCAGGAGATGGTGCCGGCCTGAAGGTGGCCCGCACCCGCATCGGAAATATTGGGGGCTTGATCTGCGGAGAGAATACCAATCCGTTAGCTCGGTATGCATTGATGGCTCAAAAAGAGCAAATTCATATTTCAAGCTGGCCGCCGATATGGCCTACTCGCAACCCAGCCGATGGTGGCAATTACAACAATTTGCAAGCCAACCGTATCCGCGCATCGGCGCACTCATTCGAATCGAAATCGTTCGGCATTGTGTGTGCCGGGTTCATGGACAAGCCCATGTTTGAGTTTTTAGTAAAAAGGGATCGTAGCGTTGCAAATGTGCTTGAGAAGACGCCTGGAGCAGAGTCATTCTTTGTCAATCCAACGGGTACGCAGTTTGGCGACACCTTGCAAACAGAAGAGGGCTTAATCTATGCTGAACTCGATCTGAGTCAGTGCATTGAGCCTAAACAATTTCATGATGTCGTCGGCTACTACAATCGCTTTGACGTATTCGATTTGAAAGTGAACCGCAAGCGGATTGAACCAATCACCTGGGTGAATCTCGCGGACGATACGCCGAACTAAAACTGCACAACAGCACGCCCGCGCACACCCGAGCTAATCAGCTTGTCGCAATGGCTTTTTAAGTCGTCAAATGCGATGGTATAGGCAATCTGATGGATGTGCTTCGGGCGCAAGTCTCCGCCCTTTTGCATGCGTTGCCAGACGCTACCGCGTGTCGGTACCGGATGATTGCCATTGATCCCTACCAATGACACCGCGCGCAAAATGAAAGGATAAATCGACGTACTAAAAGTTTCGCCTGCGGCATTGCCAAAGGCGCAAACGACACCGCGCTGTTTCGTTGAGCGCAATACATCATCAAGAGGCTTGCCACCGACTGCATCAATCGCACCGGCCCAGCGCTGCTCTTCTAAAGACTTGTCCCCACCCGCGATTTCGTCACGACCAATGACTTCGGTTGCGCCAATACTTTTTAAATAAGCCGCTTCTGTGTCTTTTTTTCCAGTGCTGGCCACCACGCGATAGCCAAGGCCCGCCAACATATCGATTGCAAACGATGAGCTACCGCCCGTTGCGCCAGTAACCAAAATGGGTCCATGCTCGGGCTTGACACCACGCAACAACAACTCGTCCACAGCCAGCGCCGAGGTGTAGGCGGCCAAGCCCATTGCGACCGATTCAAAGGGATCGGTATCCTCGGGCACGTGCGCCGCCCAACTGCCAGGCACGCGCACATATTCGCTATACGCGCCGTCGCGACGCATACCGAACTCGCGTCCGCCCTGCACAGTCACGACATCACCCACCTTAAACTGGTCGTTTGAGGACTCGACGACTAAGCCCGCCACCTCAACCCCGGGCACAGCAGGCAGATTTGACAACACCTTGCCAACACCCGTCACTGCTCGCGCATCTTTGTAGTTCACAGCCGCATACTGCGCCTGGATCACAACATCGCCTGGCGCGAGGTCGTCAATGGTTTGCTCAATCATTCGACTGATGCGTTGTCCATTTTCTTCATAGAGCTTGATTGCTTTGAATTTCATTTTTATCCTCACTGCCGCTGAATCACTGCACCGCTCGCAAGCAAGGCGTCAATCTCAGAAACAGACAAGCCAAATTCAGCAAGAATTTGACAACTATGCTCACCCAGTGCCGGAGGACCATAGCGCACACGCGACTGCGCATCGCGATCTCCTGCAGCAAACCCGGGCATCCGAACTAAGCCCGCAACCGAACTATGCGTATCAACAATCACCCCGTTATGCGCCAACTGGGGTGATTGCATCACCATATCGTAATCTGCAATGGGGCCACAAATGATGTCGGCAGCCTCAAAGAGCTCTTGCCACTCAAACGATGTTTTATGCGCTAACAACACTTTAAGCTCTTGCATCAAGGCATCCCGATTAGCCACGCGTTTGGGGATCGTTGCAAAGTCAGCATGGGTTGCAAGCTCTGGTTTGCCCAACAACTTACAGAGCGCAAGCCAGCGATCATCATGATAGGCCGCGATCATGATCCAACCATCTTTAGTCGGATAGGCTTCGTTGGGTGCCGAATAGGGTGCCGCTGTCCCGGTACGTAATGGCAATTCGCCACTTGATAAGTACGAGGCAACAGACGACAACTGCAACATCAATGCGCTGTTGTATAACGAAAAATCAAGATGCTGGCCTTGACCCGTGGCCTCACGCACACGCAACGCTGCCAAGACCGCTGAGGTCGATACAAAACCCGTCACCATATCCACGGCTGGCACCAAAACTTTCATGGGAGGTGAGTTCGCATCACCAATATTGCTCATCAAACCCGATACAGCCTGCACGATTCCATCTACGCCAGCCTTGTCGCGCCACGGACCCGTTTGACCATAGGCCGACACCGAGCCAAAAATCACACCACGATTAATGTCACTAAGCGCGGCATAACCGACGCCCAGCTTATCCATCACCCCGGGACGAAAGCTTTCAAGCACAATCGTCGAGGTTGCTGCCATCCTTTTAACCAGGGCGACGCCCTCTGGCTTTTTTAAATCAATCGCAATGGACCGCTTATTGCGATTGAAACTCATCGACACGACAGATTCGCCCGCTTGCCAGGGTGGGCCAAGTTTTCGGCCGATATCACCGCCAGGTGACTCAACCTTGATGACCTCGGCGCCCATATCACCCAGCTGCATGCCAATCAAAGGGCCAGCACCGATCTGCGTGAAATCAAGCACCTTGATCCCAGCAAGTGCGTTGTTAATATTCACGCTGCCCGCACCACTCATTTCTGCATTCCTATTTATCAATCTTTAAACCAATCGCCTTGATGGTTTTTTGCCAATACAGTAAATCTTTTTTAATCATTTCATCCATCTGTTGTGGATTCAGGTAGGTCACAATAAAGCCCTGCCCTGTTAAACGCTCATTGGTTGCCCGGTCAGCGAGCGCGCGTCCAATTTCAGCAGACAGCTTCTCAACAATGTCCTTGGGTGTATTTGCAGGCGCCAGAATCGAGTACCAAAGCGGCACTTCAAAACCTGGCAACCCTGCAGCCTCAGCAATCGTCGGTACATCGGGCATCGCCGCAGAACGCACAGCCGTGGTCAGGCCTAACGCGCGAAGTTTTCCTGCCTTCACATGCTGCTCGAGTGATGCCATTGTGCCGATCGCACTTTGCACCTGCCCTCCAATCAAGTCTGCGATTGCCGGACCCGTCCCCTTGTACGGCACATGCGTCACTTTTACGCCCGCAGAATAATTAAACACCTCAAAGGCGATGTGCTGCGCGGTACCTGTCCCCGGCGTACTATGGTTGAACTTGCTGGGATCTGCTTTGACCAACGCAATAAAACTTTTTAAATCATTGGCAGGGACGGCTGGATTAACCACAAGCACCATTGGCACTGACGCAACTTGCGCAACAGCCACGAAATCTTTTTCGATATCAAACGGAACATTGTTGTCGAGCCAGGGATTAATCGTAATCTGATTCGATGCCATCAAAATGGTGTATCCATCAGGGGCCGACTTCGCAACGAATTCTGACCCAATATTGCCGCCGGCGCCGGCCCTATTATCGACAACAACCGTCTGACCGAAAGCCTCTGCTAATCGCGGCGCAATTGCGCGTGCCAAAATATCATTACCGCCGCCAGGTGGAAAGGGCACGACAAAACGAATCGATTTATCTGGAAATTTTGCGACAGTTTGAGCAAGCAAAAGCTGTGGCGCCAAACTCGAGCCGCCTACAATTGCCAGAACAAGTCGTATCGCCCATTGCTGCAGGCTTGCGGTACAAAGGCCCAGTCGCGCTTGGCTAGCAGTCATCAGCTTGATACATTGCATCATTTTTGTCCCCTATTTTTTACATCACGCAATACAACTTAACTCGGTTGACTCGACTTGGGTAAGGTACCCAAAATAATTCCGGCAATAATCAAAACCGTCGCAATCAACAGTTCGGGCCCTAAAACCTCGCCTAGAAACAGACTCGAACAAAACAAGCCAATCAAGGGCACCCCGAGTAAACCCATTGAGACTCCCGCGGCCGGTAGATCACGACTCACGATGTTCATCAGCCAATACGCAATACCGTTACCAAACAAACTACCAAAGCCGACAAGCAAAATCGCCTCAAGTGACCAATCGAAGTGGGGCATTCCCTCCAAAGCAAAGGCCAATACGACTTGGGTGAGCCCCCCTACCAGCATCTGCCACGGCAATAAAGCGAACAGGGGTGTCACCCATTTGTGCGCACGACCATAAACGATGGAGATCGCCCAGAGCAAGGCGCCCAGCAGTACGAAGCCATGACCGATTAAAACGTTGCGATCACCCCAGTCCATTGCACTCGGTTGCAAAATTAGCACAAGACCCGACATGCCAATCACCAAGCCAAGAATACGCCTTGGTGTAAACGACTCATTCAAGAACAACCACGCCGCAGGCAATACCCAGAGTGGTGTTGTGTACGCCAAGACAATTGATTTTCCAGCGGGCAAGTACTGCAGACCCCAACTCACTAACACTGAAAAACCCACCATGTGTAACCAGCCAATACTAAAAATCACCGGGATATCAGCACGCACCGGGATACGTAACTGTTTCGTGGCGATACAAATCACAAAAAACATAATACAAACAGGCACCAACCGAAATGCGGTCACCCAAACCGGGGACACAAACTCAAGCGACTTCTTGGCCAAGACCCAATTCAAGCCCCAAATCACAACCAGTAACGCCAGCAACAGTATCGCCCGACGTCGGCGAGCGGCTTCAAGAGGCATCAGTATCGTAGCGAAAGCCACCCGCTGCGTTACGTTCAATGCGTCCAATCGTTGGCGCTGGGAAGTGGGCAGGGAAGATCAGGTTGCCCGTCTCTGCGTGCTTGTCAATCAACGCTGTACGAGATACTCGCGCCAAATCTTGATTGTCGTCGGCGGTTGTCGACATATCGGGATAGCGTAACTGGATCTGATGGTGAACAACGTCTCCGGTCAACACACCGCGCTGCCCCTCAGACTCAAGGTTGATCACGATATTGCCAGGGGTATGACCGTGACAAGGCTCGATCCACATACCTTGATCGACTTCATGGCCATCGTCGACGAGTACCGCCTGCTTAGCGCGCACAATCGGATCGATGCTGTCTTCAAACGCTTGAGTGTGCGTGTCTTTTTTACCGCTCCGATACACAGTCTCAGCATGATTAAATTCGGTTTTAGACATCAAGTACTTTGCATTCGGAAAAGTCGGCTTCCAAACACCATCGACCAAGCGGGTATTCCAGCCGACATGATCCCAATGCAGGTGCGTGCACATCACGTAATCGACTTGCTCAGGCTTAACCTTGGCCTTCGCCAGTGCAGATAAAAATCCATTATTCATTTTATGAAACGCTGGGCGCAAGGGACGTTCTTTGTCATTGCCGCAACAGGAATCCACCAAAATGACATGGCGATCGGTTTTGACAACAAACGCATGGAAGCTCATTTGAAGCCGACCATCCGGATTCAGCTGCCCCCCTGGCAACTCACGTAGACAGGTGGTCAGCATATCTTGTGTCAAGTCTGGAAAAAACTCGCGAGCAGGTGCATAAGGACGCTCGAGCTCAAGCACACGCTCAACCATAAAACGACCGACTTTGGTCACAGCCATAATTTTGTCCCCTTATTATTTGTTTTTTTGTCCAGTTTGTGTGCCACTGTATTGCGTGGATACCTTCTAGTCAAACCGGTAACCCACCGATGCACTATCGCTTGAAATACCAAACAAGCAAGCCAGCCGCAAGCAGACCCACCCCGGGCCAAAGCCATTTCTTCAACACAGACGGCTGAGGTGCAGCGGGTTGAGTAACCAGATCGGTCGCGCTCTCGGCACGTGGATATTTAGCCTGTAACGCCTCATCAAACCGTTTGAAAAAATCTTCAGCTAACGACTTCGCAACTCCGTCAATCAAGCGCTGCCCGAGCTGGGCAATTTTTCCACCCACCTTTGAGTGCACGGTGTAGCGCAATTCGCAACCGCCCTCTGTGGCGATCAACTCGACTTTAGACTCACCCTGCCCGAACCCGGCAACACCCCCCTGAGCCTCAAACTGCAGCGCATACGAAACCGGTGCCTGAATATCGGCCAGCGTAACCTTGCCATTGAACTTCGCCGAGACCGGACCAATCTTGACGGCCACTGCGACGGCATATTCGTTTTCAGTCGTCTGCTCAAATTTTTCGCAGCCTGGAATACACGACTTTAAAATTTCGGGATCGTTGAGCGCATCCCATGCTTGTTGTTGCGTCACGCTTAAGTGACGATTGCCTTGCATATCCATAGAGTGCTCTCTCAAAAATTACGTTTTCAGTACGCTCGCTAAACTTTGCGCCAACTCTTCGAGATGCGCCAGGTTGTGAATAGCGAACATTGCATCTGCCTGCTTTTGTAAAACTTGCGCACCGCTGGCGATGGGTTGATAACCCTCATAGCGCAGCAATGGGTTTAGCCATAAAAGACTGCGGCAGTTACGCTTAAGCCAACTCACTTCGTTAGCTAAAGTATCCGCAGTACCCGTGTCGAGTCCGTCACTAATCAACAGTACCACCGTGCGCCGACCAATCAATTGTCGATGATGTTGCAAACGCAGCTGCGCAAGTGACGCGCCGATTTGCGTTCCGCCGGCGAAGTCGCTGATCAGCCGATTTGAGCCCTCGAGCATTGCATCAGTATCGGCCAATCGAAAGATCGCACTTAAGTCAGTCAAGTGATTGCCGAAGGCAAATACTGAGCGCGATACTGTACGCGTACTTTGATGCAAAAATGCAAGCATCAAGCGCGCGTAACGCTCCATTGATCCCGAAACATCGATCAAGATTAAAACCGGCAACGGTGTGTGGCGACGTGACAGATAGGGCAGTGTCAACAACTCGCCGTCATAGCGCATCGAGTCACGCAAAGTTCGGGCCCAATCCAGGCGGGTACCCCGCACGCTGCGTTGCAGCCGGCGGGCACCGTGGGTGGGCCAAGGCAGTGCCATTTCACGGGCTATCCGCTCAACAAGGCGAAACTCACTCGCGCTCAAACTTTCAAAATCGGCATGCTGTAAGCGCAGTCGATCACTCGCCGACATCGCAGCATCAAATTCTATTTTTTCGTCTTCGCGTACTGGTTGATTCACTGCAGCACGCACCGCAGCCAGTGCCTCTTGCGCGCGCGCTAACCGCTTGGGCTTAGGCGCCGCCTCGGCCGTCTTAGGTAGCATCTGCGCCAATAACTGCTGCGTCAATTCGGGATTACGAAAATAAGCGTCAAACAACTGATCGAAGACTTCTTGATCTTGTTGACGACACACGAGCGTTGCCCTTAAGGCCGCACGAAAATCGTGTTTCTGCTCGAGGCCGACTAATAATGCGGACTGTAAGGCTACACCGATCCGTGCGCTATCCATGGGCAAACCGGCACGTCTTAAGGTACGCCCAAAACCGATGACATTCTCGGCCATCTTGCCTACGCGTGCGTCACCTAACAGCATGATTTATCGGTCGCAAACTAGTTAGCGTCAGCCGGCGCAAGCAGCGCGTCGAGCAGCGGGCCTAAAGCCGCAACATCTTCACGTTGTTTAAACAAGATACCAACTGTATCTTGAACAACTTCGGGGTCAAGCTGCAGAGTATTCAAAGCCACAAGCGCCTTAGCCCACTCTACGCTTTCAGCAATCCCGGGGCTGCGACTAAACGCACTGACAAAGGGCGCACTACGCAGCCTCGCAACAAAGGTCGCCACCTGTTCAGCGAGTGCATCGCCCGCCTCAGGCACTTGCGCCCGAACGATTGTTAACTCGCGTTCACGATCAGGGTAATCCATCCACTGATATAAACAGCGTCGCTTCACGGCATCGTTCAAATCACGCGTACGGTTGCTGGTGAGGATCGTCACTGGCGGACACACGGCCTTAACCGTACCAAACTCAGGGATGCTGACTTGGAACTCGCCTAAGTATTCTAGTAAAAATGCCTCGAAAGGTGCATCAGCCCGATCCACCTCATCAATCAGCAATACCGCACCTGGCGCGGGCGATTCAAGCGCCTGCAACAGCGGCCGTCTAATTAAATATTTCTGCTGATAGATTTCTCGTTCAAGCTGTTCGGGCTCAGCGTGATTTTGCTGTGCACGCATATGCATCAACTGCGCCGCATGGTTCCACTCGTACAACGCCTCGCGTTGCTCCATGCCGTCGTAACATTGCAAGCGCACCAGTGGACGGCCGAGGACCTTTGACAACGCCTTCGCCAACTCGGTTTTGCCGACACCGGGCTCGCCTTCGAGCAATAACGGACGCTGCAAGCGCAGGCTCAAAAATACGGCGGTCGCCAAGCGCCGTTCGGCTTCATACCCTACTGCTGCCAGTGCTTCAATCAGCGCGTCGATTGAATCAACGCTAAGCGTGCCCGTCATTGAAATTCCCAAAACTTACCCGTGTGCAACGACTGCAGTTCCTAGGCAAGGGCCTCTTGCACCGCACGACGTGTTTGAACCTTGATTAACTGCGCACGATACGCTGCTGTGGCATGGATATCACTGTTCAGTTCAGACTCATCTACATGGACCGCAGCGACAGATTCGGGCGAGAATTTTTTTGCTAACGCCGCTTCAAGCCCAGCATGCCTAAACACGCCGTTACTGGCGCCGGTCACCGCCACGCGTGCACCCTGATTCGTGTCTGCAACAAACACGCCAACCATCGCAAATCTGGATGCGCCTTGCTTAAATTTTGCATACGAAGCACGCTTGGGAATTGGAAAACTAATCGCGGTAATCAGCTCACCTGTCTGTAGGGCCGTCGCGTACATCCCTAGAAAAAAGTCATCCGCTGCTATTTTGCGGGTGTTGGTATGAATCGTTGCACCCAACGCCATCACTGCGCTGGGGTAACACGCCGCGGGGTCGTTGTTCGCGACAGAGCCGCCGAGTGTTCCCATCGCACGCACCTGACGGTCACCAATACCACCCGCCAAAGCTGCCAGTGCGGGGATATGTTGTTTGACCAAGGCATTTTGCTCAACGTCGTAGTGCTTGGTCATCGCACCGATGATCAGCTGATCACCTTCTTTGCGCACACCACTTAATTCAGTAATGCGACTTAGGTCCACTAGTTTTTCTGGCTGCATGAGACGTTGTTTCATCGAGGCCAGCATGGTCTGCCCACCGGCAAGCGCTTGGCCGCCTGCTTGAACCAATTTTGCGGCCTCTGCCAGAGATGCAGGACGATCATAAGTAAATGCGTACATGGCGTTGTTCCTCTCTTTATGCTTTCGCAGACTGAATGGCCTGCCAGACCCGATGCGGCGTCGCTGGCATATCTAAGTCCTTCACGCCCAATGGGGCTAAGGCATCCAGAACCGCATTGATCACGGCAGGTGGCGAGCCGATCGCACCCGCCTCACCACAACCTTTTGTTCCGAGGGGATTGTGCGTGCAAGGCGTGCAGACATGGCCAATATTGAATTGCGGAAAATCATCCGCCCGCGGCATCGCATAGTCCATGAATGAACCCGTTAATAGCTGGCCGGTTTCACGATCGTAGACGCAGTTTTCAATGAGCGCCTGCCCGATGCCTTGCACCAGACCACCATGCACTTGTCCCTCGACAATCATTGGATTAATGATTGTGCCAAAGTCATCGACCGCAGTGAAGCGATCGAGTCGAACCGTACCCGTTTCAGGATCGATCTCGACTTCAGCAATGTAAGTGCCCGAGGGAAAGGTAAAGTTGGTTGGATCGTAAAACGCGGTTTCGTTTAACCCAGGCTCGAGCGTCTCAAGTGGATAGTTGTGTGGAACGTAGGCTGTGAGGGCCACAGTGCCAAACGGGATTTTCTTATCGGTACCACGCACAGTGAACTCACCGTTTGCAAAGTCGATATCCGTATCCGAGGCTT
>CALQNE010000107.1 GCA_943331855.1 Bordetella parapertussis | reverse complement strand
CGAAATAACGCTGTTCAAGATGCTGAAACCGACGCCAAGGTTCGTGTTCGGGATGCCCGGGTAAATGAATTTTTCGATACTTTGAAAGAATTTTTCCATTTTTGTCGACCGTGATTGCCGTGTTGAAGCGACGCAGCTGTCCTTCTTCTTGGACCAGTTCGGCATAGCCTAAATAAAAACCGACTTGTAAGGCTCGCGCCGTATCAAAAAGTTTCTGCGTTTCTGGGCTGGGCATGCTGGCTTCGAAGAACGCATCAATTGAGGCCTGCTCTGCAAAGTACCAACGTGGAAAAAACGTCGTCAGTGCCAGTTCAGGGAAAACGACCACATCGCAGCCGCAGCTTTTCGCTTGATGCATCAGGTCGACCATGCGTTCAACCACTTGAGCGCGCGTATCGTTCAACGCAATGGGGCCGAGTTGTGCTGCACCGACTGTGATGATACGTGCCATGAAACGTTCCTCCAGGTTTTATGTGGTCGCTATGTTGCGAATCAAATTATTGAGCTAATTCAAGCAAAGTCTGTAAGAGGACATTGCCACCAGCCACTAAGTCTTCGACTTCAGTGTGTTCGGCGGGGTTATGACTAATGCCTTTCACTGATGGCACAAAAATCATTGCGCTCGGGCAAAAACGCGCCATCATTTGTGCGTCGTGCCCAGCACCTGAGGTCATCGTGCGGCACGAATATCCCAAGGTCTGGGCCTTGTTTGCAATCAAGTCTGCAATCGACTGGTCAAACTGTACGGGTTCGAAGCGTGCCAACCGATGGCTCGTAATTGTGACGCCTTCATCGTTCGATAATTGAGTTAAAAATTCATTCAATTTTTGTTCGGCAATTTTTAATAAAGCTTCGTCAGTGTTGCGCAAATCAACAGTCACCACGGCGCGCGCAGCAATGACATTGATAAGATTTGGATGCAGTTTTGTCACACCCATCGTGGCGACCTGAGCTCCGCCCATTTCTTTTGTCAGTTCGCGCATAAAAACGCTGATCGCGGCGGCGCAGTAGCCCGCATCGTGGCGCAGACGCATTGGGGTGGTGCCCGCATGATTAGATTGACCCACGATCGTGAGCTCTTGCCAGGAGATCCCTTGTAAATCACGCACGGCACCAATCGTGACGCCTTCAATATCCAGGATTGGACCTTGCTCGATATGCAATTCAACAAAGGCATGCGGCTTGCACAGCGGTAGCGGCGCCTGACCGACGTACCCAATTTTGGTGAGCTCATCGATGAGCACTTTGCCATCAGCGCTATGCGAGGCGTAAGCTTCTTCAAGCGAGAGCCCGCCAACATAGACGAGCGAGCCGAGCATGTCTGGATGAAACCGTGCGCCTTCTTCATTGGTAAAGGCTGCGACCACGAGTGGCCGTCGCGTCACGATGCCAGCTTGATTGAGCGTGCGAACCACCTCTAGGCCACCCAGCACGCCCAGCGGGCCATCGTAGCGGCCACCGGTACGTACCGTATCAATGTGAGAGCCTGTCATTACCGGCGGTAGATCTTCTAAGCCAGCACGCCAGCCGAAGATGTTGCCGATTGGATCAATGCTGACTTCAAGTTTGAGTTCACGCATCCAAAGTATCAACTGATCTCGGCCCAGACGATCTTCGTCTGATAAGGCCAGACGGCAGCAGGCGCCTTCAGTCGTGAGTCCAATTTCAGCCAGCGCATGAACTTGCTCAAGTAGGTGTTCAGCACTAATGGCCAAGTGAGCTGTGCTCATGCCAAGACCTCCAAAGCGGTTTTTCCAACGACCTGTTGATAAATAAGGGGATCAGTGTCACCTTCGCTACCAAGTAACAAGACACGCGCTTTTGCGTTCAGGCCGAGTTGCTGACGGATCACAGGGTGATCGCGCGCCGCTAACAAGGCGGCCAATCCAACCCCGCCGGTTTCGCCCGCCACGATGGCTGGATCGTTGCCCAAAGGCTTTGCGAGTATGCGCATCGCCTCTAGTGCATAGGCATCATCAATTGCGATCGCGATATTGGTCCCACCTTGCAAAATCTCCCAGGCGAGTTCAGAAACTTCACCGCAAGCAAGCCCCGCCATCACGGTATCAAGCGTGCCGTGGACGACGCTGCGTTGCCCCGCCTGCAGGCTTTGATAGACACAGTCGGCTTGCGTGGGTTCGGTGACTACAAATGAAGGACGTTGCGTGCCCCACTGTAGCCAGAAGTTGGCACATACCGCTGAAGCGAGGGCGCCCACCCCCGCTTGAGCAAAGACATGCGTAGGCGGTTGTGCGTTAGACATTTGGGTGACAATTTCTGAGGCCATCACGCCATAGCCATGCATGACATCAAGTGGGATGTCACGGTAACCAGGGTACGAGGTATCGGATACAACGGTCCAACCCTCTTCGGCGGCAGTGGTCGCGGCAAACCGGACGGCATCGTCATAATTGCCTTTGACTTCACGCACCTCAGCACCATATTGTGCAATGGCATCGCGGCGCCCTTGACTCACGGTTTCGTGTACATAAATGACACAATGACAGCCAAAGAGACGAGCGCCCCAAGCCACCGAGCGACCATGATTACCATCGGTCGCACAGGTGACGGTTGCCGAACCGATGATCTCTTTAAAGGCCCCAGAGAGTAATTGTTTTGAGCTAACTTGGGCTAAACCCCGCGCTTGCTGTACCTTGAGCCGTAACACGTTGGCAACGGCGTACGCGCCGCCTAAGGCTTTGAAGCTACCTAAGCCAAACCGGCCTCGTTCATCTTTGTACAAAAGTTCGGCGATCCCCAGCGCCTGTGCCAATTCAGGCAGCGATACCAGCGGAGTAGGGGAGTAGCCGGGCCAGCTCGAGATTTCAGCGAAGGCCGCATCAAAGCCAGCTTGACTCATGACACTTTCTCGTTGCGCACCGTACATTGAGTCGGGCGCGTCAGCGTAAGGGTTGGTGAAGGCATACGCATTGTGAGGCATACATCAGTCTCGGTTATCAGGTGGTTTGAGCGGTGCAGCTGCCGTGCAGCTGTTTCATCTACCAAAATGGTATCAGCTTTACTGAATCAGAATGGTTTTTGTTTAGATTTTCAACAAACGAACTTTTCAGGTGTAGACTCATTTTTCATTGAATTTGAAGAAAAACCTGATTTCCGACCTGAGGCTGAGCGATATGTTGAATTGTGATTTGATGTTGATAAATGGCGTCGTGATCGACGGCAGTGGTCAGGCGCGGCGTCAGGCGAGCGTAGCGGTCAAAGACGGTCGGATTGTAGGGGTCGGTCGCGAGTTGAATTATGTGGCAACGGCCACCCTCGATTTAATGGGCTTGGTCATTGCGCCCGGTTTTATCGATGTGCATACGCACGATGATCGTCTATTGTTAGCAGACCCTTCGATGGCGGCTAAAGTGAGTCAGGGCGCGACGACTGTGATTACGGGTAATTGTGGCCTCAGTCTGGCGCCACTTGGGCAAACTGAAGCGATTGCGCCATTGAACTTAATCGCGAACGGTCCCAGTCAGCGTTATGACACTTTCGCTGAGTATTTTGCAGCGCTCGAAAAAAGTCCGCCAGCAGTCAATATGGCGGCCTTGTTAGGCCATACAACCTTGCGTGCAGTCACGATGTCAGATCTGTCGCGTCCCGCTAATGAAGCAGAAATCGCGAAGATGCAAGTGTTGGTGCAAGAAGCGCTTGATGCGGGAGTCGTTGGTGTGTCTACGGGTCTGTTTTATGCGCCAGCGCAGGCGGCAACCGCAGCTGAAATTCAAGCGGTATTTGAGCCGCTTCGCGGTGGTACAGCGTTGATCGCCTCGCACATTCGTAATGAGGCAGCCGAAGTGCTTGAGGCCATGACTGAAGCCATGTCGATTGCTAAAGAGCTTGGTGTGCGACAAGTGCTCTCGCATCATAAAGTCAATGGCCAAGAAAACTTCGGGCGTTCGCGTGAGACGCTTGCGTTGGTTGATCAAATGCGTGCTCAAGGTGATGTGTGCCTAGATTGTTATCCCTACGTGGCCTCTTCAACCGTGTTGCGGCAAGATACTGTTGAGCAAGCCTCTCGCACGTTAATCGCCTGGTCTAAAACAAAACCTGAAGCGAGTGGGCGATATGTTGACGAAATGCTTAAAGAACAAGATTTGAATCTGACGGATTTTCTGGCCTCGCTACAGCCCGCCGGCGCCATTTATTTTTCAATGGATGAAGAAGATGTCGAGCGCATTCTGGCTTACCCAGAAACAATGGTTGGCTCGGATGGCTTACCCCATGATACTTTTCCACACCCCCGTTTATGGGGTGCCTTTCCGCGCGTTTTAGGTCATTACAGTCGAGACCGTAAACTGTTTCCGCTCGAAACTGCGGTACACAAAATGACGGGTCTTTCGGCAGCACGGTTTGGTTTAAAGGATCGTGGTTTGATTAAAGAAGGTTACGCGGCAGATCTGGTGATCTTTGATCCTGTTCACATCAAAGACAGTGCAACGTTCGCAGACCCGATGCGCCCGGCTGCGGGTATTCATCAGGTATATGTCAACGGTGTGCTGAGTTGGCAAGATGGTGTCACCACGCACGCAAGGGCAGGGCAGGTGTTGCGGCGCGCTTAGAGCTGCTGTTTTGCTCGCCCTGCAGGGCGAGGATGGTTGGGCGCTGCGTGTCAAGCAGGCAACCGTTTAGTTAGATATTCGTCATGAATCTGTCATTTTGGCATGGTTTGATAAGCGTCTCGTTCATGCTCACTTCAGACACCTATCATGCGCCCAATCGACACCGATACTGACACCGACAATCCCTCGGAACAACCCCATTTTCAAACGATTCTGGCGGCTTCGCTTAAAAATCCTTCGCGCAGACAGCTGATTAAAGGTGCGCTCGGATTGGCGGGCCTTAGTCTGTTGTCTGATACGCTTATTCCATCCGCCAATGCAGCAACAGCCACAAACGCAAAAACTGGACTTGGATTTTCTGCATTACAAAAAAGTCTGCTCGATTCAGTGCAATTGCCAGCAGGGTACAGCTATAAGATTCTTCATGCGTCTGGCGACCCTCTGACCGATAAGATGTCGGCTTTTTCCAATCAAGGTTTAGAACTTGACGATTGGTCTTTGCGCATTGGTGATCAACACGATGGTATGGACATTTTCTATATCGATGAAAAAGGCCAATACACTGAGGTCGATACGGGTCGCGCGCTGTTAGTGGTGAATCACGAAAGTTCAGCCGAGTCTCACTTGTTACACCCTAAGGGTCAAACGTCAAACGGCCAGCAAGGTAGAAAGTTTGATCAATTTGGTGCTTGGGATTTAGGTTCACGCCCCGAACTTGAAGTGCTCAAAGAGATTAATCTTCATGGCGTCTCAATTGTTGAAATCGTGAAAGGGCCTCAGGGTTGGAGTTATCGACTTGACTCGCCATTAAACCGTCGTCTGACGCCACAAACAGCAATGCCTGTTACTGGGCCCGCGGCTGAACTCAAAAATATCCAGGCTTTAATGGTGACGGCCTTTGATCAAAAGGGCGAAACAGTTCGAGGTACCTTGAATAATTGCGGCCATGGGAAAACGCCTTGGGGCACGTATCTGACCTGTGAAGAAAACTGGGCTAAATATTTTCAGATCACTGACGCAACGCAACCGCTTGGCGCCCAGTCACAGACTTCGCTTAAACGTTATGGCGTGGTGAGTACGCCACTTGATCCAAACAGTAAAAAAGCGCCGAGTCAAGGCTGGCACACGGTATCGTCGACTGATAATCGTTTTACTCGTTGGAATCTCGCTGCACTTGGCGCGTCAGCTGCCCAAGATTTTAGAAACGAAGCGAATACTTTCGGGTTCATTGTTGAGATTGATCCTGTGACGCGCAACGCTGTTGCGTCCAAGCGTGTTGCGCTCGGACGCTTTGCGCACGAAGCGGCGGTCTGCGGTGTCGCCAAAGCCGGTGAACCGCTCGCGTTTTATATGGGGTGTGATGGCCGCAACGAATACATCTATAAATTTGTCAGTACAGCGCTTTGGAATCCTCAAGATGTTGGTGGTGGGATGGCTGCGGGCGACAAGTATCTGAATGAAGGCAAATTGTTTGTTGCACGATTTAACGCGGACGGAACTGGGCAATGGCTTGAATTGACGTTGACCGACCCAAAAATTGCTTCGTTTAGTCAATATACGTTTGCTAATCAAGCTGATGTGTTGGTAAACGTCAGGCTGGCCGCCGATGCTCTTGGTGCGACGCCGATGGATCGTCCTGAATGGGGTGCAGTGAATCCTAAGAATGGTGAAATTTATTTCGCACTGACCAACAGTGACGCAGCGAATCGCAACCCCGCAAAGGTGAATGCCGCCAACCCACGTGCCTACAGCGATGTTGATGGTAAAAAGATGTCGGGAAATCCAAACGGACATATCATTCGCTTTCATGAACAAGGCGAACGTTCAAACGCCTTGCGGTTTCAGTGGGATATCTTTTTGTTTGGGGCCGAAGAGGATCAGGGCGAGGCTAATCTCTCTGGCTTGACCGCAGCGAATTCTTTCTCGTCGCCAGATGGGTTGTGGTTTAGCAAGGCGACCGGTATTTGCTGGATTCAGACCGATGATGGCGCGATGACCGACGAAACCAATTGCATGATGCTTGCAGCGATTCCAGGTCAGGTTGGTGATGGCGGTAAAGTGACCGTCAGCAACAAAATGGCGGTTTCGGGTCAAGAGCAGTCCGGTCAGCAAGAGAGCTTTATTGGAGCGGCGTTAGGCGAGGCTAAGCTCAGACGGTTTTTGGTTGCCCCGAAAGGTGCTGAGGTCACAGGTGTAGTTGAAACGGTCGACGGTAAAACCTTGTTCGTAAATATCCAGCATCCTGGCGAGCTCACACCTGCGATCGGGGCTGGGACCGATTTCAGCTTGCAGAGCACGTGGCCAGGCAATGCGGGCTATGGCGTCTCGGGGCGGCCTCGCTCAGCCACCATCGTGATCACCAAAGATGATGGCGGAGTCGTAGGTTTGTAGGTTCGACAATCGGCATTTAGCCAATGTTATTAGTGATACTATATTATCAATAATAACGATTTAGTAACGCTTAATGCCAAAGGCTCAAACCATTTCAGTGCTGCAACACGACTTTTGCCGAAGGGCAACGAGTCGTGTGTTGGCCTGCTTGGCGTTAGTTGCGTTACTGGCTATGCAGGCCAGCATGGTTTGGCATGGTTTAGAGCATGTTGCCAAAGCATCAGGCACAACGGCTAATTCGACGCATACCCTGAACGCTGAAAAGGCTCACCCGCTTTCCGACCTGTGTTTGAAATGTCTAGAAGATCTAACTCACAGTGTTGGGCTGATTTCTCAAGCGCTTCATATCGACGTCTCGCTGCGGCCTGTCTTGCGCCAAGGTGCTTGTTTGGCCTGCGGTTTTGCAACGCCGGTTGAGCTTGCCAATCAACGAGGGCCGCCTGTCTTCTTAAGTTAACACTAGTTCGTAACGCTCTCGGGCGTTGATTTCGTGTTTATTTTAAGGATGACAAGATGTTTAATCTTCAAAACGTTGCGCGCACTGGCGCAGTACTGGGCGTGGTTGCTTCCTTGGCCTTTGCTCAGCCCGTTGGTGCGCAGTCGAGTGCTGCGTCGGTCACTACGGCCGACCTTGCAAAGCTTCAAGACAGTATTCAGGCGATGCGTGTGTTGTACGAAGATCGTATTAACTCGCTCGAACAAAAAATCAATACGCTGCAGCAACAAAACGCTCAGTTGGCTCGTCAACAAGCAAGTGCGCCACAAAGTGCACGGGCACCGGCTGTTGTGGCGAACGCTCCTGCAACAGCAACAGCCCCGCCCGCCACCTCGGTCGCAGGTGGGCGCGCGAGCACCTCGACAGCTTCTGCGTCGACAGCCCTGAACCCTCAAGTGACCCCGGCGGCGCCAAGTGATCGCAGTTCGACGGGTAATACAAATGCAAGTGTTACCGATGCAGGGCGCAATCCGCCGCAGTCGTTGGGCCGAGGTATTACCTTGCCGAAAATCGGGCCAATCACCCCTGAGATTTCTCTCATTATCGACGGCAAGTACTCAGCGCAAAGTCAAAACCCAGAGTCTTTTACGCGTGGATTTGTACCTGCAGGGGGCGAAAACATTCCGCGTGGCTTCTCTTTGGGCGAGACCGAGCTAGCACTTGCCGGCACGGTCGATAATCTATTTCGCGCGGAGGCACGCTTAGTCCTTGCACAAAACGGGCAAGACTTTAGTGTCGCTTTAGAAGAGGCATTTTTTGAGACGATCGGGATGCCAGTCGGTTTGAAAGTCAAAGCCGGTAAATTCTTCTCAAATGTGGGTTACTTGAACAACAAACATCCGCACGAATGGGATTTCGTTGACTTGCCTCTTGCGTACAAGGCATTTTTTGGCGGACAACTTAACAATACAGGCGCTCAGGCATCGTGGGTGGCGCCTCTTGACAATATGTACCTTAAGTTAGGTGGCGAGCTGGGTCAGGGCATGACGTACCCTAACGGCAACAACTTTAACGAGAACAGACCAAGGCTGGGCACGATTTTTGCCAAACTCGGTGGCGATATTGGTACTGAGTCCTCATGGCTTGGTGGTTTGTCTTATGTCACCTCGAGTACCGGAGACCGTCCTCGACAATCTTTGCTGAACGAGACTGATACGTTCGAGTTCAACGGCACGACAGGTGTTTTGATCGCTGACTTTGTGTACAAGTGGGCACCAAACGGTAACTCAAGTCGTCAGAGCTTTAAGCTTCAGGGCGAAGCCTTCTGGAATACTCAAAAGGGTTCAGCGTCAATTAACAGTCCTAACGCGTCTGTTTCTTGTGCAGCGCCTTGTTTTGGTAATGCCTATACCAACACGCAAAGTGGTTTTTACGTGCAAGCCATTTATCAGTTCATGCCAAACTGGAGGGTCGGTTATCGCTTTGATCAGCTAGTCGGTGGCAATTCGAATTATGGATTTAGCACTGATACGTTAACTGGCACACCACTCGAGTCGTACAACCCAATGCGTAACACTGTCATGGTGGATTGGGCGAATTCTGAATATTCAATGTTCAGGTTGCAGGTCGCGCAAGACACGATGTATGGTCCAGGCAAGACAAATAATCAAGTCTTTCTTCAATACATCATGAGTCTCGGGGCCCATGGTTCGCATCGTTTCTAAACTAAAGGCATCCACATGACTCTTTCTAGAATGTACCGTGGTTTTTCTTTAGCAATCCTCGCTTGCGTATTGTTGGTAGGCGCGCGTGTCCATGCGCAACTCAACGTCTTCGCAACAGTGCCTGAGTGGGGGGCGTTGGCAGAAGAGCTAGGTGGAGACAAAGTCAAAGTGTATGTGGCCACCAATGCTTTGCAAGATCCGCACCGGGTGCAAGCGCGCCCCTCGCTGCTGGCGCGGGCGCGTAGTGCGCAACTGATGCTCGCGACCGGCGCGGACCTTGAAATCGGTTGGCTACCACTCTTGCAGCGCGACTCAGGCAATCCTAGGATCTTGCCGGGTGCGCCCGGCATGTTCGAGGCCAGTCAATACGTTCAGCTTCTAGGTATTCCCACCTCGGTAGACAGAAGCATGGGCGATGTGCATGCGGCAGGTAATCCACACATTCAAACTGATCCGCGAAATTTTTTGCCGATTGCGCGTGCGTTAACTGAACGTTTGATATTGCTTGATTCGATAAATGACTATTTTTATCAGGACCGGTTGCGTAGCTTTATATTCAAATGGCAAGCAAACATTGATCGTTGGGCGACAACGACTCAACCTTTGCGAGGAGCAAAGATCTGGGTCCAGCACGATGGATTTTTGTACCTGAATGACTGGCTTGGCTTCGTTCAAGTCGGTACACTTGAGCCGGCGCCGGGTGTTGATCCGTCGGTTGCCCATCTCGGTACAGTTTTACAACAACAGAGCCAGTTGAAAGGTCGTATGATTATTACGGCGGCCTATTCGGGCGATGCCGCATCTAAATGGTTTAGTGAAAAGGCTAACGTTCCGTTTGTGGTGTTGCCCTTCACTGTTGGCGGTAATAAAGAATCGACAACGCTTGAGACATTTTTTGAAAGTAGCATTGCCCGTTTGTTGCAAGCGCTTTAGTCTAGTTCGAATGCGCTGTGATTGAATCAGGTGCTGAATTGAATTGGGGGTATGACTTATGGCCAAATTATTTTATGAGAGTATTCGACATATCCAAAAAATAGTGTTGTGCGTGTTGCTTGTTTTTTTTTCAAGCTTTCAAACTGTCAATGCTCATCCTCACGTTTGGATCGATGGGCACTTGACTCTTTTGTTTAATAGTGAAGAACGGGTCGCTGCCGTGCGACATACTTGGAAGTTTGATGAATTGTTTTCAGTCTTTTCGTTGCAGGGGATCACGCGCGAAAAAAATGGGGTGATACCGGCCGCTGAACTTAAAACCTTAACGGATCAGTGGATGCTGAATCTCGCTGATCCTGCCTCGCACTTTTTTACGATAGTGTCGCTCGGTGGCCAGGCCATTGCGCTGCAAAAACCAGTGCATGCGCAGTCGAACTTCGATACCCAAACGAATCAACTCACTCTGTCGTTTGAGTTGCCCTTCAATGAGCCGCTGGCAATCGGCAAACTGTCGCTCGAGGTTGATGTCAACGATTCCGGTTATTTTGTTGCGTTTGATTACAAGGGTAGTCAGGTGCTGACGCTGAGTGAAGCGCCGTCTACCTGCCGGTATGCACACATGCCACCCCGACCACTCGACTCAAAGAGTCAACGGCAACTCGGCGCGTTGACGCCAGATCAAAAAGAGTTACCCGAGCATTTGCGGCAACT
>CALQNE010000106.1 GCA_943331855.1 Bordetella parapertussis | reverse complement strand
GCTGGTGATACACGCAGGTATCAAAGAACACATTGTTTAAAACTTTTTGTTCAAGAGGTGGCAAGCCCATGTCTTGCGCACGACCGCGATAGCGTCCCCAGTGGTAGGGAACTGCGCCGCCGCCATGTGGGATGATGAATTTAAGGGTAGGAAAATCTTTAAAAATATCTGAAGTCATGAACTGTACAAAGGCAGTGGTATCGCCATTGATGTAGTGCGTAGCCACTGCGTCAAAATGCGGATTACACGAGCCGCTGACATGAATCATGGCGGGGATATCAAGCGCCACCATTTTTTCGTAAAGCGGGTACCACCATTTTTTATCCCACAGCGGTGGATCGCTCCAGCGTCCGCCTGTTGGATCGGGGTTGATATTAGCGCCAATAAAGCCATATTCGTTGATGCAACGGTCAAGCTCTTCAAAGACCCGTGCGCCGGGTGCAACGCCGGGTGCTTGAGGCAGTTGGCACACGCCGACAAAATTGTCGGGATACATGTTGCAAACGCGATGAATGATCTCGTTGTTATAACGCGCCCACACGACGTTGGTCTCTTCGTTGCCACGATGATGATCCATGCCAACTGCGCGCGGAGAAAAGATCGTCAGGTCAATGCCGCGTTCGCGCATAATGCGCAGTTGATTATTATCAATACCATCGCGGATCTCGGCGTCTGACACCGGCGGTGGGGTCGCAGTGGACGCTTTGCCGGTTCGGTCAAACTCTGCAATTTGATCAGTACGAAACTGTGCCACTTGAGGCGGTGTGGTGGTGAAGTGCCCGTGAACATCAATAATCATGGTGAAGAGTATCTCGGTTAAAAATTGTTTGATAACGCGTGCTTAGATTTTAATCGGCAAAGCGCTACTGCCGTGCTGGTCTCTTTTGGTTTGTTGTGTCTTTGTTATATTCTAAGCCGCCTGACGTCGCAAACACTTTTGTCGTGTTTTTTTTTGGTGTGGCCGCCTTAGAAGCATTAAAACCGCTTGGCATCACCCCGCCGCTTAGGCTAAAACAATAACAAAATCATCAGGAATCAAAGAAATGACGCAATGGAACGATCCAAATACTCAGGCCTGGATTGACCAAGCCGAGCAGCGCGCGATTCGGCACTCGGTTGATGTGGGTGATCATCAGGTGAGCTGGCGGCAATACGGCGAGGCCTCGGGCGAGCCCTTGTTGCTGATTCACGGTGGACACGGAAGTTGGATGCACTGGGCGCGCAATATCGATGCACTCGCACAACAATTTTCACTGTTTGTTGTTGACCTGCCGGGGTATGGGGATTCGAGCGATCCGCTTTTTGGTGAGTTTGGCGACATGATCGCCGTCACGGCGCAGAGCATCACCCAACTATTAGGTGCCAACACGCCGTTTCAACTTTCAGGGTTTTCATTTGGTGGCTTGGTATCAGCGAACTTGGCGGCACAGGGGCTGCCAGTCAAAAGTTTGGCCATCCTGGGCCCTGGCGGTCATGGTGGTCCGCGCCGCGAACGCGGCAAGTTGGTGAACTGGAAGCGCGCTGTCTCGGATGAAGAGTTACGCGAGGCGATGCGCTTTAATTTGTGGGCGCATATGATTTATGCCGATGAGGCGATTGATCCGTTTGCGCTCGATATCCACACGTATTCGTGTGTGCAAACCCGTTTTCGTAGTCGCGGGATTTCAGGGCGTGGGTTGCTTGGCCCTGCGCTTGAGGACTACAACGGTAAAACGCTAATCGTTTGGGGTGAGCACGATATCACCTGTGACCCTGAGTATCTGATGGCCAATATGATTACACCTTTCCCCGAGCGAAAAGGCATTATCTTGCCTGACGTTGGTCATTGGGTGCAATACGAGGCACCAGAGCAAACTAATACGATCATGCTTGATTGGTTCAGTTCTAATCGTTAGTCTTCGCTTCGCGCCAGGCCTTGCGGGCACGAAATTTGTACGGTGCGACGGTCTTGCAGGCGAACAGCAGTCAGTTCACCACCCCAGACGCAACCTGTGTCTAAACAGATGACGCGCTCGCGCAGCAAAAGTTTTAAGGTTGACCAATGACCAAACACCATTGTGACGTCTTTGGTTGCGCGGCCCTTCACATCAAACCATGGCACGAGATCGCCCTCGTGTAGTTCTGGGCTGCCTTTGAGCGAGAGCGCCATGTGTCCATTGTTTGTGCACATGCGTAAGCGGGTAAGTGCATTGATGATGACGCGTAGTCGCTTGCTCCCGGAGTGGCCTTCTTTCCAGTGATCAGGTTCGTTGCCATACATCTTTTGCAGATTCTTTTGCCAATTGGGGCCGCGCAGCATTTTCTCAACTTCGTTTGCCAGCGAAAGTGTTTTTTGAACATCCCATTTTGGTAGAACGCCAGCGTGCACCATTAAGTGATCAAGCTCGAAGTGCGCCATTGGCCGCCAACGCAACCAGTTAATCAAGTCGTCGCAGTCGGGCGCTTCAAGGATCTCGTGCAAGGTATCATTTTTACCAAGACGCCGAACACCCGCAGCGATGGCGAGTAAATGTAGATCGTGATTGCCTAAAATTGCTACGCTGCGTTCTTCGAGCGCCATCAGGCGGCGCAAGGTGGCTAAAGATTGAGAGCCGCGGTTGACTAAGTCACCCGCGAACCAGAACCGGGCGAGTGGCTCTTGCGCGATCTCGGGGTGTGCCAGCAATTCGTCTAGCGAGCCGCAACAGCCTTGAATGTCACCAATCATCCAGATGCTATGCATACTCATACCGCTGGTTTTCGGCCGAGCCAGACGCTGAAGGTTTTGCTGATGATCGCATTACGATGCTCCATCGCAAAAATGGCGGTCAGCGCCAAAAGCGTTGCGGTCACATTGGGGAGCAGGGCGGTGACAACTGGGGGCCATTTATAAAGCAACCCGACATTGAGGGCGAGCTGATTAATCATAAAAAAACCAGTGCCAAGCAAAATCCCTAAAAACACTTTGGCACCGACGCCGCCGCGCCGCGTTTGCATGAATCCGATGGGCGCAGCGATTGTCAGCATCACGACCAGGGTAAACGGGTAAGCAAGCTTGCGCCAAACAGCCACAACCTGACGGTCAGATTGCAACTGATTGTGTTCAAGATACTGAATGTAATCATGCAAGGCTTTGAGCGTCATGCGTTCGGGCGTCAAGATACGTGCGACTAGACGCTCGGCGCTCAAGGTTGTTTCAACTTTTCGTGACGCGATTTTTTCTTTGACGACGACGGGTCGCTCAGAGACCTTGGCGTCGGCGAGCACCTCTTTGACTTCAGGAGCAATGCGAGTTTCGATTACGTTTTCCATAATCAAATTTCCGTCTACAAAGCGAGCAGACTCGGCCGTAGACATCAACGATAAGGCCGTACCATCTGGAAATTCGTAGATACGCAGATCGGCGGCATTGCCCGAGGCCAGCAGACGACCAATATTGATGATGCGTGTACCGCCGTCACTGGTCGGTTCTTTGAACCAGTACCCACTGACCAAGCGTCCGCCTTCGACCCGACCACGCATCAGCAAATTCGCTTCACTGCTTTTGATTTCAGCAATGGGGGTAATGAATTCGGAAAGTACGGTCGCAGCCAGCACAATGGGGATCGAGATGATCCAAAGCATTTTGAGCATCCCCATCCCACTGACGCCCGATACGCGCAAGATGACGAGTTCGTTACGTTGTGCAAGACCCGCAAGCGCCAGGATCGCGCCGATTAGCAGGCCAATCGGTAGGAGGTCATAGAGTCGAGTCGGAACCGAAAGTGCTTGTAGGTAAAACAGGGCCGTCAGCGGAAATTTTTCACCTACCGTGTCAAGCTCGTCGACCAGCGTAAAAAACATGAACAAACCCAGTAGTGCAAGCAGCACGACAGAGGTGGAACGATAAATTTCGCGGGCGAGGTAACGGCGGGCAGTACGCATGGGCTTTAGTGTAATCCCCAGCGTGGAGGCATGCGCGTCAGTTCAGGTATTTTTTTAGTGCGAGGCGTCAAGCTCTGCTCGAATCACGCGTAAGACAGCGTCTGTTTCTGGGCGTACGCCATGCCAGATGTAGAAACTTTCAGCTGCCTGCTCCACCAGCATGCCAAGTCCATCATGTATGTGTCGAGCCCCATCGGCGTGGGCTTGCCGCATAAAGGCTGTGGGCTGGGCTGCGTACATCAGATCGTAAGCGCAACCACTTGATGCGTAGAGTCCAGAGGGCACTTCGGGCGCAGCCTCGCTCAGGCTACTTGCGCTGGCGTTTAAGACGAGATCCCAGCCTTGTGCGAGGGCAGCTTGCGCCAGACCGCCGGCGGACAAGCGTTTCGCCTTAAGCGTTTGCACGTCTGGCCAGGCAGTCACTAGCGCGTGCGCACGTTCGGCTGTGCGATTGACGATGTGCAATTGCGCGCAGCCTGCCTCAAGTAAAGGACCGATCACGCCCCGTGCAGCGCCGCCTGCGCCGATCATTAAGATCCGCGCGTCTTTAAGCGTCAGCCCCAAGCGTTGCAAATCTCTGACAAGCCCGATGCCGTCTGTATTACAACCGTGTAGTGCGCCGTTTTGCATCCAGAGTGTATTGACCGCCTGCGCGAGTTGCGCCCGTAGGCTTAGATTGGCGCGGGCCAGTTGCCAAGCTTCTAACTTAAAAGGTACGGTGACATTTAAACCCTTGCCGCCTTGTGTAAAGAAAGTTTGAACCGTAGATTCAAATTGGTCTAGTGCGGCATGCAGCCGACTGTACTCAATGGGGAGTTTAGTTTGCAAGGCGAACTGCTGATGAATGCCCGGCGAGCGACTGTGCGCCACCGGATTGCCGATGACTGCGCATGAAATCTGTCTGAGTGACGAATCAGAGGCGGGCGTGATGACAGTCATGGTTGTTCAGCCTTCAGGGAGCCGTCGACAAAATGCCAAGTGCGCGTGAGCACAATCTGATCGATTTGTTCGGCCATTTCTCGTGGAAAAGGGGGAAAGGGCGAAGCAAGCTGTGCGATACGCTTGACCGCCTGGTTGAGCAGGGGCTGATCGGAAGGTCGATCTAAACTGATGTCTATGACGACGCCATCAGAGCGTATGGTAAGACTAGCCTGCACCGAGCCATACGCCTTGCCTTCGGCGCCCGTCGGGTATTGCTGCGTGCCGATCTGCTCGATTCGCTGACGCCAGTGATCGACGTATTCGACGAAGCGTGCCTTTTGTGCCGAGGGCGCGTCAAAGTATTTGCGGGGAAGCTGGTTGTATTGTTGCACTTGCTCAGAGAGGGCGGCCAAGGTGTTGTTCATGAGAATCTGTTCTTGATCGCGCTCATCCTGTCCAGGCAGCTGAGCGTCATTTAAAAATTGCTCGAGAGGGCGCCCTTCGGCCACAAGTTGCTGAGATTTTAGTTGCGTCAATAATTGCTGTTGTTCGGTTTCAAGTTGTAGGCGCTGTTTGACGAGTCGTTCTAGTACGACTGACTCTGGGACCTGACCAATATAAGGCAGATCGCTTGAAGCGACGCCGTTGGTGGCCTGGCCTCCGCCGTCGCTATTCACCTGAGCAAGCACTTGAGCTCGAACCGGGGCGCTTTCAGTCGCAGCATTCATCATGACGATTTCAAGTGTCGCGACGGGTGGGCGGACCGGTGCAGCAATTTGGCGTTGCCAGGCCAGTACAGCAAGATGCAAGACGATCGATAATAAAATCCCCCAGCGTAAAAAATGTGTCGACCCAACACTTGACCCAGCGCGCTGACTGAGCGCGGTCGAGTCGTACAAAGTTGGCTGCATCGTCAACACAAGTTTTAGCCAGACGAGGGTGGGGTTTCAGTGGTTGTATTAGAACCGTCAGCCGGCCGCATTGCAATGATGCCTGCGACGGCAGGTGTGGCGCCTTCGGCCAAGTCAGCTTCGGGCACGCTGCTGCTGGTCACAACAGGGGCTTCGGGCTCATCGGCCACGTCAGACGCTTCGACAGCCGCATCGATCATGCTGACGTAACGAATATCGAGTTCAAGGGCGAGTTCATCCGTACCCGTGATCTGTAATTCAATTTGTTGACCACGGCCCAGCTGCGGCAGGCCAGATACTCGGCTCACCAAGGGTGCGTTATTGAGTCGGATCAAGTCGTCCTTCAAAACCGTCGCGGTGCAGGTTGTGATCTGTTGCTGCTGTAGCCAACGCAAGCACCAATAGCGCTCCATGTTGTTTTGAAATTCATTCCAGGCGATGTATTGCGCTTCAAAGCCGCCGATAATGGCAAACAGGTCGGCATCTCGTGGCTTAAAGGGCGCAACCAAGGGTGCAGAGACACCGTGCTCAATCGCGGCAATCAGTTGCCATTGGTTGACTAGATCAACATAGCGACGCAAGGGTGAGGTGCACCAGGCATACTGTGGGACTCCGATCGCTTCGTGCGGTAAAGCCTGAGTACTCATGCGCACGCGACCAGTTTGTTGCGAACGGTAGATGCCTGGTAATCCGCAAGAGGCGAGCAGGCCGCCCCAGGTACTGTTGGCTAAAATCATATACTCAGCGACGAGGCGATCGAGCGGTGCATTTCGTTTGCGCGGCAAAATTCTGACGGGCGTTGCGGGATCATTGGGATCTCCGTCAACATAAAAACTATATTCGATACGATTGTTATTTTCTGGTTTGCCACGCACTTCGTCACGTTGTTTGGCCAGCAGCAACGCGAGTTGCCAAAGGGGTCGGATCCAATCGTTATAGGGCAATACTTGCGTCGTGTCGGCAAGCGCTTCTTCGGTGAACGCTTCGTCAAGCTGGTTGTGACGCAGATTCTCACGCACGACAACACGTTCAAGCCGACTTTCGTGGCTGATGATTTCGCCGGTCAGTGGATTTGCAATGACATACAGCGATAGGGCGGGCACCGCACGACCCGCATCCAACGAGAATGCTTCGATGACCTGATCGGGCTGCATCGGAATTTTTTCGCCAGGCATATAAACGGTTGACATGCGCGCACGTGCCAAATCGTCTAAAGGGCTGCCTCGCGTGACGGCCAGGCCGGGCGCAGCAATATGAATACCTACGCGAAGATCGCCATTTGGTAAGGTACTAACAGACAGCGCGTCATCGATTTCGGTGGTGGTGATGTCATCGACTGAGTAGGCATTGACCTCGGCTAACGGCAATGCTTCTCCCGCTGTATCGAGTGCCACTTGGGTAAAGTCCGTGCCTCGTGGAAAATGCGTCGCGAGAAAACGTCCTTTATGCAGGGCAAGTGCATGAGGCCAGGCGCCTAGGCTGAGTAATAAACGCTCGGGCGTTTGTTGGGTTGCGGTGCAAGCGGCGTCAAGTGCTTTCCAGGCTTGTGAGTTTTTGTCTGGACGAGAAATCAAACTGATCGCAATGTCGCCAACTTCAGGGGGTAACTTTCCAGACACCATCTGATCGGCCCACTCTTGAGTCAGCGCAGCTTGGCGTTGTTTTTTCTCTACGGCGGCTAAGGCCGCGGTGAGAATTTCGGGTGGCGCTGGCTTGTAGCGCCCACGACCGCGGCGATGAAAATAAACCGGCGCACTATGCAAGCGTAGAAGTAGGGTTGTTTTCTCAAGCGTGTTTGGTGCATGACCAAAATAGTCAGCACCCAACGTCTCAACATCAAACTCTTCTTGAGGCGCGCATTCCCACAAAAATTGCAAATCGATTTCTGCCGAGAGCACCTCGGCTTGCGACATCAATGCTTCAGGGGCAGGGCTTGCAAAGGTGTACAGGCAATTCGCACGTTTGATTTTGCTGCGCTTGCCCGAGCTTGACTCAACCTGCAAGGCGGCGTCTGCCTCTGACATGATGTGGCCTGTTTTAAAAGCACCATCTTCTTCAAATAAAACGTACATGCGATATTCCGATAAATACAAAATGGGCTCGCTGAGCCTGAAGCGGTGTTTTGAAAAGAGCGTTCACGGGTCAAGCTTGTGCTGTCGCAAGCGCATCAAGGAGTTTGGTATGAATCCCTCCGAATCCACCGTTGCTCATGACGACGATATGATCGCCCGCGCGCGCTTCAGAGGCTAGTGCAGACACTAAAGCGTCAAGATCGTGATGCGCGTGTAGGCGGTCTGCTAGCGAGGCCAATACGATCGCAGGATCCCAGCCGAGCGCTTGCTTGCCGTCTTTTTGACCAAAGCAAAATACAAGATCGGCTGCGGCAAGCGCCAAGGGTAGACGGGCTGCCATTGTGCCGAGCTTCATCGTGTTCGACCGCGGCTCAAGTACGGCCAAAATCCGTTGAGCGCCTACCTTTAAGCGCAAGCCTTCGAGCGTGGTTTGAATCGCAGTGGGGTGATGGGCAAAGTCGTCGTATACGGTAACGCCCTTGACGGTTCCCCGATTTTCCATGCGTCGTTTGACGCCGGCAAATCGGCTCAAGGCGTCAATGCTGTGGGCCGGCGTCACGCCGACATGTGCAGCCGCAAGCAAGGCGACCAACGCATTGTGCTGATTGTGCGCGCCCGTGAGGGGCCATTGCACGCATCCGAGCACCTGTGTGCCGTTCAGGACTTCAAATGAGGTGGCGCTTAGGCTGCGGGTGTGCCAGCCGGTGGCCGTGCCAGTGGTGATGAGTTCGCTGTAACAACCCCGCTTTAACACCCGCGCCAGTGCTTCATCCTGCGCGGGTGCGATGACCAGACCCTGACGCGGGACCGTACGCAGTAAATGATGAAATTGCGTTTCAATGGCAGCCAGATCGGCAAAGATATCGGCATGATCGTATTCAAGATTATTAAGCACGGCCGTGCGTGGCCGATAGTGCACAAACTTTGATCGCTTATCAAAAAATGCGGTGTCGTATTCGTCGGCTTCGATCACAAATAGCGCGGCGTCGGCTTGATAGCGTGCCGATACCTCAAGCCCGGGCGCAACACCGCCGATTAAAAAGTTGGGTTTGAGCCCTGCGTCATGCAAAATCCAGGCCAACATTGAGCTTGTAGTCGTTTTGCCATGTGTGCCCGCCACGGCCAAGACATGCTGACCCTGCAGTATTTGTTCGCCTAGCCATTGAGGGCCCGAGACGTAGGGCAGGCCCGCATCTAGAATGGCCTCGATCAAGGGATTGCCGCGCGAGATCACGTTGCCGATGATGAAAAGGTCGGGCTTGAGCTCGAGCTGGTCAGGTTCAAAGCCCTCTATTAACGCAATGCCTTGTTCTTGAAGCTGCGTGCTCATGGGGGGGTAGACGCCGGTATCGCAGCCCGTGACGCGATGACCGGCAGCACGCGCGATGAGCGCAAGCCCGCCCATAAACGTGCCGCAGATTCCCAAGATGTGCAAATGCATAAAATTCCCCCCGCATCATTGTAGAGTGAGACGGTATGATGCAAGTCATGAAACGTAGAATGGTTTTGTTAGGGTTGGGTGGCTTGGCTGCCATCGCGGCTACGGGCTGGGGCGCGTGGCGGGTGTCTTCGCGCTCGGCGCCCTCAGCCAATCGCGCGGTGGGGGCGCTGAGTGCAGATTCAGCGCGGGGTAATCCAAATCCCTTGGCGCTATACGAGGCAAGGCTCCCTGGCCTCAATGGCGAGCCTTTTGCGCTCAGTGCTTTAAAAGGACATCCCACGGTCGTGAATTTTTGGGCAACTTGGTGTGCGCCTTGTGTACAAGAGATGCCCCACCTTGATCAGATGGCTAAAGAGTTGCCTAACGTAAGATTTGTGGGCATTGGTATCGATACTGCGAATAACATCGCTCAATTTGTTGATAAAATACCAATATCGTATCAACTGCTTGTTGCGGGCTATGCTGGAATCTCAATGGTGCGTGAGTTGGGTAACAGCGCAGGTGGGTTGCCTTTTACGCTCTTATTCGATGCAAATGGCAGCATTTTCGATTCAATTCTGGGTCAAATTGAACCCCTGGATCTACGGCAGCGCATTGACAGGCTTGTTGTCAAATCAAAGACGTAAATAGACAAATCGCAGCAATTAGCGTAAAAATAGACCCTCTTTGATTGTTTTTACTTTTTTTGAGGCGTCCCGATTGCTGGTTGATCAAACGCCTCACCCTTGAGCATCATGTATGGCACAGCGCCTTCTTGTTTTGAATGGTCCAAATTTAAACCTGCTCGGTTTGCGCGAGCCGCATCTGTATGGCCATACGACATTGCCCCAGATCGAGGCTGACCTCGTCGCGCTGGCCGCGAGCTTGGGGGCCACACTGACCGCCTATCAAAGCAATCACGAAGGTGCGTTGGTTGATCGTATTCAGGCGACGCGTACCGATGGAACCGATTTTATTGTCATCAATGCAGGCGCGTATACCCATACGAGCGTGGCAATTCGCGATGCGTTGGCTGCGGTTAAAACCCCTTTTATTGAAGTGCATCTTTCAAACGTTTATAAGCGTGAGGCGTTTCGTCACCACTCTTATTTGTCTGACCTGGCGGTGGGCGTTGTGGTCGGGTTAGGCGCTTATGGGTACGAAGTCGCTGTCCGGTACGCCGTGCAGTCCGCGCAAGTGGCTTGAGGCTCTAAGAGTCAAACGCTGTTCAATCTAGAACTTTACGGAAATATCATTATGGATCTTAGAAAACTCAAAACCTTGATCGACCTCGTGTCCGAATCTGGCATCGCCGAGCTCGAGATTACCGAAGGTGAAGGCAAGGTTCGGATCGTTAAGTTTTCGCAGGCACAGCAGCCGGTTGCCTATGCGGCACCCGCTGCGGCTCCAAGCTACGCCCCAGCCGCGCCTGCTGGTGCCGAGGGCAGTGTGCCAGCTCCTGCACCCGTGGTTGCAGGGTACACGGTTAAAGCGCCGATGGTTGGCACTTTTTATCGTGCTGCGAATCCAGGATCGGCCGCCTTTGTTGAAGTTGGACAAACCGTCAAAGAGGGTGAGCCACTTTGCATCATT
>CALQNE010000105.1 GCA_943331855.1 Bordetella parapertussis | reverse complement strand
TATGGGGCACCCCACGTGGTGGTGAGTGCCGCAGCCGAGATTGTGCTTGGTTTGCATTTGGTGGCCGAGATCAAGCTGTCACTGACACACACACCAGTTTCTGCGACGGCAGTGGCCCTGCGCGTCCCTAAGGTAATTGAGCCCAGCCGCAGTGGGCGGTTTGCGTATCGCTGGTTGCCTTATCGGCGTTCAGTCATTCTTGATAACTTAAATCGAGTGTACGGTGCACAGGTCAGTCAACAACAAATAATGTTGCTAGCCCAGGCGCATTACGGTCATTTGCTTAAGTTGCTCAAAGAATTATTGCAATTCAGATTTCTTTCAGAACAGCAAAAAAAAGATAGTGTTCGAGTCGAAGGCGTGACCCATATTATCGAGGCTTTTGAGGCGGGTAAGGGCGCTCTAATATTGACTGGGCACTTTGGTAATTTTGAAGTATCGACCATTGCTGGGATTGAGCACTTTCCCCAGGTTAAAGGGCGTATTCATTTTTTGCGTCGCCCAATCAAGCCCAAATGGCTCAGCGATTTCTTAACCCGTCGGTTTAATCGAGCAGGTTTTGGTGTTGTCGGGCGTCGTGGCTCGCTCGAAGAAATTGTTGCAACGCTTGAACGCGGCGATGCAGTGGTGTTTCCATTTGATCAATATGCCCGACGACCTGAAGGTATTGAGGTTGAGTTTTTTGGTTACTCGGCGGGTACGTATAAAAGCATGGCCTTGATCGCCCTGGCCACGGGTGCGCCGGTGTTACCGGCAGCATCTTGGCGCGAACCTGATGGCACGCACGTGTTACGGTTTTTACCCCCACTCACGCCAATCGTAGACGACGACGTTGGTAGTGAAATCAAGCGAAACACGCGTGCCTTCAATCAGGCTCTTGAATTGGCAATTGTCAGACATCCAGAGCAATGGTGGTGGTTACATCGCCGCTGGAAAAATCAACCTGCAGTCAAACGCCTTAGTTAGACTTTGAGTTTTGATTTTTGTCGTAAACATAAGTGCCAATTGCACCAATGGCGGCACCACCCAAGGCGCCCCAAATTGGGTTGCCATCTGCGATCAGGGCAATGCCCGCACCTGCCGCTGCGCCGATTGCACCGGCTGAGAGCGTACGCTGTTGAGTATTGCTCATGTTTGAACAGCCACCAAGCGTAAGCGCTGCACAAACGGGTAAAGCCAATAAGATTTTTTTCATTATCAATCCTTAAATGTGTCTAAGTCAGACGTCGTGCATGAAACACTAAATGTCTTTAGGGTTTGCAGGGAAAGGTTTCACCCAAATAGCGCAAGATAGTGTCTGCGGCCGAGGCTTGCTTGAACTGAGGGCGGCTCTCTGACCATTTCATAAAGTTGTCAATATGTTGTTGACGGGTCAGCGTCGAATTTTGCGCGCATACAAAGTTTGGTGCTGTTTTTGGATGGCGCGAAATCAGGTAGGTCTCGTAGACACCTTGACCGAAGCCGTGGCAAAAATTTTGCGCACCACCATCAGACGTATTGGCGCATAGGCTAACGAATTTTTCGGTGGTGGTTGCGGCAACGGGTGCTTGCTGTGCTGCGCAGGTTGCGCTAGCGATGGCTAGGCAAAATAGAGCGAGTTTTTTCTTCATACAAATCCTTTGGCAAATTTTTTTTAGTAATAACGGTTAAATCATAACTTGGAAGTACAATTCGTTTGTATTTATCGATTGATTCAGTCAAGCCATTTACCGGAGATCCAAGATGTTAAAGCGAATTGCCGCAGTTGTGCTGAGTGCCGTCGTAGCCTTGGGGTTGGTGGCGTGTGCCCCTGTCACGCCAAGTGCCCCGCTCGAAATCCGCTCTGGTGTGATTCAACAAATCAGTGCAACGCAAATCGCGAACAATCACGAAACTGGCGTTGGCGCGGTGATCGGTGCATTGGGTGGTTTAGGCGTTGGCGCATTGATAGGATCAGGTACGGGCAAAGCCGTGGCGATGGTGCTAGGCGCAGTCGGTGGTGCGGTGGGTGGTAATGAAATTCAAAAACACTACGATAAGCCTGTGGCCGGTCAACAAATCTTTGTGCGCACGAGTAGTGGCGTTTTAGTGACGGTGACCCAGCCAACGAGCGATTTGCGTGTTGGTCAAAAGGTTTACATTGAAGGTTCAGGTACCGAAGCGCGGGTGGTTGCGCAGTAAAAACTGATCGCTCGCTACTGTGAAAAAAAACGCTGCAGTTGCAGCGTTTTTTTTTGCGACTGAGACGCTTAAGCTTTTTTGACGTAAGCATTGCACCAGGCGGCTGCCGCAACCAGCTTGCCTGGGAAAATCGCACAGGTACCGGCTTCAGGAGACTTGCTCGCGTATAGCTGGCAGTTGCCACAAATCTGCCCGTCGGCATATTTCGGAAATTTGGCCTTGTCGACGGCTGTGGCGAGAGCTTTGTACCCTAGCGCGACGGCCTGAGGCTCTGTTTCTGCAATGAGGGCTTGCGCATTAGCCTGCTGTGCAAGTGGCAAGCTAGCCAAACCAGCTGCTGAATAAATGATGAATTGGCGACGTGTGGTTTTCATAGCGATATCCTAAAAATAAAAGTGCTTGGTGATCAAAACAACCGACCAGAGCATTGTATCGCTTGCATCTGGTCGATGTTGCGCGAACCATGTGGTTAATTTTCGCTTATTTCTAGTCGGCATGACGTTTGTCAAATTCCCACACCTCTTCAAATCCCATGAGCTTAGTTAGATCAGTGAAGTCGTACAGGTCAACCGTGTTGCCCGTTGACGAGCCTGTACTTTTGAAATGCTGGTACACCTTGGTCATTGCCTGAACGCCTGCTAAAAGAGCGGTCACCGGGAAAATCGCCAGCTTGAAGCCTAGTGCCTCAAGGTCGGCTTTACTCAAGACGGGAGTGCGACCTTTTTCGACCATATTGGCCAAGAGTGGCAATTCAAACGAGGCGCCGATCTTTCGCATTTCTTCTTCCGTTTCGGGCGACTCAACAAACAAAATGTCGGCGCCTGCTTTGGCGTAGGCCTCTGCGCGTCGGAGTGCCTCATCTAAGCCGAGGGTTGTGCGTGAGTCGGTGCGGGCAATAATCAAGAAGTCTTTGGATTGACGCGCCTCGACTGCCACTTTAATCTTTTTGACCATATCGGCTGTTGGGATCACACGTCTTCCTGGGGTGTGCCCGCATTTTTTTGGAAACTCCTGATCTTCGAGCTGAATTGCAGAGGCGCCTGCGAGCTCGTAACCCTGAACGGTGTGCCGTACGTTTAATAGACCGCCATAACCGGTATCACCGTCAGCGATTAAAGGGGTACGAGCCATTTTGGCCATGGCACCAACCCGACCCACCATGTCGCTGTAGGTTGCCAGGCCGGCATCGGGTAAGCCCAAGTGCGAGGCGACGGCACCAAAGCCGGTCATATACAGGGCGTCAAACCCAAAACTGTCTGCCAGTCGTAGCGAAACCATATCGTAGACCCCGGGGGCAGTAACTAGCCCTGGTTGCTTCAGGCGGGTGTGGAGTTGTGCAGGCTTATTGTTTGACATGGTCCGAAGTCCCTAATAAAAATGAGTGCCTATCGTAGCAGGTCATAGCCCCGGTTTGAGGCGCCTTCATGCAAGCTTTTGGGGCAAACAAATGATCAAAATCAGCGTTGCTTTAGCGTGGAATTGTCTGGGCGCATAGATAAACACTTGACGCGGTGCAGCGGGCGCGCCACACTCGATACTTGCTGTCGCAAAGTCAGTGTTTAAAAGTGATTCTTATTTACAAATAGGTGGCAAGATGAACGACTTGAGTATGCCCGAAGCCGTAAGCCAGGCTGCGATCAACGCCCCTAACCCAAACCCAGGCTACCAGGCGCGTTTGCGTAGTCGGCGTGGTGAGCTTCGCGGCCATACAGCCGGCGTGGCGCCGGGTAATGTGCAAGGTAACTTGATGGTCTTGCCTCAGGCCCTTGCCAGTGATTTCTTACTGTTTTGCCAACGCAATCCGCGGCCATGCCCAATTCTGGCCGTGTCAGAACCGGGTAATCCAATGCTGCCGAGCTTGGGCGAAGACGTTGATATTCGGTACGACATACCGCGCTATCGAGTGTACAAAGACGGTGTGCTCGTTGATGAGCCCTACGATATTGCGAGTCAGTGGCGTGATGATCTGGTGAGTTTTGTGTTGGGCTGTTCTTTTTCGTTTGAGCAGGCCTTGCTTGAAGCTGGAATTCCGCTGCGTCATATTCAAGAGCAGCGCACTGTTCCCATGTATCGCACGAATATTGCGACGACACCTGCGGGTGTCTTTCATGGTCCGATGGTCGTGTCGATGCGGCCAATGCGTCCAGCCGATATTGTGCGCGCGGTGCAAGTCACTTCGCGTTTTCCAAGTGTGCATGGTGCGCCGGTGCACATTGGGTTGCCGCACTTAATTGGCATTCAAGATATCAACAAACCGGATTTTGGCGAGTCCGTGACAATCAAAGACGACGAAATGCCCGTCTTTTGGGCTTGCGGCGTCACGCCTCAGTCTGTCGCGATGGCCATGAAGCCCGCTTTTTGTTTAACGCATGCGCCAGGTTCGATGTTGGTTACTGATTTAACCAACAACAGTTTGGCAAGTTTTTAAACTATTTTTTGTGTCACTGATGACCTATTTTTAGGAGCGTGTAGATGAAAGTTTTAAACCGATCGATGATTATCGCGGCCCTGTTTGGCACATTACAAATGACCGGTGTGTCAGCACAGACGGTAGCCTCGGGTCCTAAGATTGCAGTGCAAGCAATTACACAGGTGTCGCCCAGTATCCCGCAGTACACCCAGGTGGATCAACCCATGCTGCGCGATGGACTAAAGACTGCAACTAACGGCCGCGTTGAAATCACCTTATCGTCGTGGCCAGAGCGCAACGTCAACGGTCCTGAAGTGTTGAGGCTAGTACGTTCGGGTCAAGTCGATATCGCAGCAGGCCCACTCACGACGGTGTCAGGCGACGTTCCAATGCTTGACGGTATTGACCTGGCAGGTTTGAATCCAAGCATCAAGCAAGCGCGTAAGGTTGCTGACGCCATGATGCCGGTTGCGAACAAAGAGCTCGAAAAACTTGGGATCAAGCTTGTCGCAACGTATCCGTTTTCAGGTCAGATGCTGTTTTGTCGTAAGCCAATTACTTCGCTAGCCGATTTAAAAGGCATGAAAGTTCGCATCAATGGACCTTCGGCCGGTGACTTAGTGAAGTCGCTAGGTGGACAACCTGTTTCGCTCGCCTTTGGCGAGGTCTACACGGCGCTTGAGCGTGGCACGGTAGATTGTGGGATTACCGGTTCGGGTTCGGGGAATGGCGTGAAATGGCCAGAGGTCACGACGCATCTTTACACGCTCTCGTTATCTTGGTCGACTGCTGGCTACTTTGTGAATTTGGCGTGGTGGAACAAGCTTGAGCCTTCGATTCGTGCTGAATTCGAAAAGACGTTTGCGGCAGTTGAAAATGCCCAATGGAAACTTGGCGAAGACGCGACTGACGACGGCGTGGCTTGTAACGTTGGTCGCGCAGAGGGCTGCTCGGGTAAGTTGGCTACGTTGGTTAAAAAGCCGATGGTTGAAGTAAAGGCTCAGCCTAATGAGGCTGCATTGATCCAAAAGGATTTGGCTGAAACTGTCTTGCCGTCTTGGGTCAAACGTTGTGGCGATCGCTGTGGCGTGATTTATAACGAGGTGATTGCACCCATTACGGGCGTGAAATATACGGCCGGAAAATAAGAATGTTTCAAGGCCTTGAATGGATCAGCCGTCGGGCGATGTGGGTAGCAGGGTTCTGTTATCTGCTGATCACGGCGCTGATCTGTTTTGATATTTTCGCTCGGAAATTGCTTGGTTTTTCAACTGAGTCAACGACTGAGCTGACGGGTTATCTGATGGCCGTTGGTATGAGCTGGGGGCTAGCAGGTACGCTTTTTGAACGGGGCCATGTGCGCATCGATGTCTTGGTGCAGCGTATGTCCTTGCACGTACGGGTGTGGTTGCATTTAGCCTCGTTGCTTGCCTTAGTTGTTTCAACAGGCTTCTATGTGTACGGCGCGGTTTCTATTGCCAAAGATTCTTTTGCGTTTAACGCCACTGATCTCACCACAATACGCACACCTCTGGTTTTGCCTCAAGGTATCTGGGCAGCGGGTTTTGTGTTGTTCTTGCTCGCTGCGCTTGCCTTGACTTTGCGTTCGGTCGCTCAACTAACGCGTGGTGATCTTGACACCATGGATCGTGCCTTGATGGCGCGTACCTACGAAGACGAGGCTGCAGAAACACTTGACGCTGTTGCGCACGCGCAATCGCACATGCAGGCGCCGGGCCTGTCATCCAGTCACAAACAAGGCAGCACATGATTGCCATCGTTTTTATTGTGATCATGGCGATTGTGATTGGAGGAGCAAGCTTGTTTGGCGGTGATGGGACCGCCGCAGCGATGTCGGCCACCGCAGTACCTTGGTGGGCTTTACTTGCAGTGTTATTTGCCTTCGCAAGTTTTTTTGCAGGTGGCATCTATGTGGGGGCGGCGTTGTCATCCCTTGCACTGTTGGCGGGCTTTACACTTTCAGACCGGCCGTTTTGGAATTTTCTGGGTGAAATGATTTGGGCGCCGTCGACTAACTTTGTGTTGGTATCGGTGCCGCTCTTTTTGCTGATGGGCGAGATCATGCTGCGCGCTGGGCTTTCTGAGCGCTTGTATCGCGGCTTGAATGTCTGGATGGGTCGTTTACCAGGCGGGTTGTTGCACACCAATATCTTGGCCTGTGGTGTTTTTTCTGCTGTGGCGGGCTCAAGCGTGGCAACCGCTGCCACTATGGGTTCGGTTGCCTTACCGTACTTTGAAAAAAGCCACTACCCACCAAAATTGGTCTTGGGCTCGCTTGCTGCGGGCGGAGCTTTAGGTAATCTGATCCCACCAGGCATCACGTTTATTATTTATGGCTTGATCACTGAAACTTCGGTCGGTGCCCTGTATGTTGCGGCAATCGGCCCAAGTATTCTAGTGGTCACCCTGTTTATCCTGGTCATTTTCTATTACAGCTATAAACTTAAATTGCGCGCTGACCCAAGCGCCTTAGGCGTGACTTGGCGCCATAAGGTGGCGAGCTTGTCAGACTTGTTGCCAACGGCCTTGTTAATTGGGCTCGTGTTGGGCACCATTTATGCGGGCCTGGCGACGCCAACCGAATCTGCGGCGCTCGGTGTGGCGGGCAGCTTGATCTTGGCGCTTGTTGATCGCAAACTGAACTGGAAAATGATCTCTGAGTCGATGCACGCAACCGCGCGTACGACCTCGATGATCGCGCTGATTTTATTTGGTGCCTATGTGTTGAACTACATTTTGTCGGCCTTGGGTGTGCCACAAATGTTGGCAAAATTTTTGACAGGGCTGCCGTTGCCGGGTTGGGCAATCATGCTGATTATTATTGGATTTTATTTGGCGCTTGGCACCTTCATGGAAGGTTTGTCGATGGTAATTTGTACCGTGCCCCTTTTGTTTCCGGTGGTCAAGGCGTTAGGGTACGATCCAATTTGGTTTGGCGTGGTGATCACGATGTTGGTTGAGATCGCGATGATTAGTCCGCCCGATGGCACGGTACTTTATGTCTTGCAAGGCATGCGACGCCAGCCCGGCCCTATCACCGATGTGTTTTCTGGTGTGATGCCCTTTATGTTTGTTTACATGTTGGCCATTATTATGTTGATGGTGTTTCCGTCGATCGCGTTATGGCTGCCAGCGGTGTTGTCTTAAATTTTTTTATCCTCTTATTTTTTGAGTCACCATGATGAAACCTCATCTGTATTTTTCGTGCGAAGCCATTGGTGTTGATGGCACGATTACAACCTCGCTGACCGTGATTGCTCCCAGGCATTATGTGATTGCTGGCTGGACAGGTCGTGATGCGGCGGCAATCGAACACCATATTCATGAACTCGGTTTGATTGGGGTTCCTGCGCCTTCTACCGTGCCACTTTATTACCGCGGTAGTGCGCTGTTGCTGACGCAAGCCGAAACAATCGAGGCCGTGGGGCCCGACAGTTCAGGTGAGGTTGAGCCCGTTTTGTTTTACGCCGGTGGCGAATGGTGGCTGACTGTGGGTTCCGACCATACTGACCGTCGTGTTGAGACGTATTCGATTGCTGTGTCTAAACAGCTGTGTCCTAAACCGACGGGCACCGCCGCCTGGCGTTGGTCTGACGTCTCGGCACACCAAGACGAACTCGAGTTAGTCTCGCGCATTTTTGAAGATGGTAAATGGATTGAATACCAGAAGGGTACGTTCGCCTCGATTCGTCCGCTTGAATCCTTGCGCAACGGCTGCTTCGCAGGTCCGCACATTGACGAAGGTAGCTTCGTTTCGTGTGGCACCCTTGGCGTAATTCCAAACGCAAAAGGAGAGGGCATTCGTGCTGCCGCTCAGATGGAACTTGAAATTCGCGACCCGCGTCATAAGCGGAGCATTAAACATCGCTACTCGGTTGAAGTGCTGCCCCTCGTGTCCTGAGGTGGTGACACGCTTAACGACCCCTCAAAAACAAGGGTTTCTTTTTAATTTTTTGATTATTCATCATGACGCACATCACTCAAACCATTGAACAACTTAACGCTCGCCTCGCGCGCGGTGAAACGACCCGCGAAGCCCTGGTTTCGCAAGCCTTAGAAAATGCGGCCAAGGTCTCTGCTAAAAGTGTATTCACTCGGCTCTACCCCGAGGCCGCGCTCGCGGTCGCGCGTCAAGCGGATGCTGCGCAGGCCGCAGGGCTTGCGCAGCCTGCCTTAGCCGGTTTGCCTGTTTCGATCAAGGACTTGTACGGAGTGGCGGGTGAAACGACGATGTCTGGCTCTGTCGTATGCAAAGGTGAACCGGTACAAGCAAACGATGCGCCGGTGATTGCACGACTGCGTGCTGCGGGGTCGGCCATTATTGGCAAGACCAACATGACTGAATTCGCCTTTTCAGGGATTGGCATCAATCCCCACTACGGTACGCCTGTCAATCCAACCGATCCGACCGTCGCGCGTATTCCAGGTGGTTCATCTTCTGGTGCTGCCGTGTCTGTCGCGCTTGGCTTGGCCGTGGCAGGTCTGGGTTCAGACACTGGTGGCTCGATTCGCGTGCCGGCGGCGTTATGTGGAATCGTTGGTTTCAAGAGCACGCAAAAGCGCGTGCCGCTTACGGGTGCGATGGAACTTGCACGCTCACTGGATACGGCGTGTGCGATGACCCGTAGTGTGCAAGATTGCATCCTTGTTGATGGGGTGTTATCCGGCGAGATGCTGAAAATTAAGCGGCGCCCACTCATGGGTATGCGTTTTGCTCTTTCTCAGACCACATTGCTCGAGGGCATGGATGCAACAGTGGCGAAAGCTTTTGCACGTAGTGTGTCGATGCTTTCTGCTGCGGGGGCTCAAATCATTGAAGTGCCTTTGACGGAGTTGGCTGAAATCCCGAAACTTAATGCGCCCGGTGGGTTGTCGCCGATCGAGGCGTATGCCGTGCATCACGCTCGACTAGCAAAGGCGAAAGAGGGGTTCGATCAGCGCGTCGCTGTGCGTGTTGCGTTAGGCGCTCCGGTGACCGCACAGCAATACCTTGCGCTGCTCGATAATCGTTTGGATTGGATTGCGCGTGTTGAGCGCGCGATCGAGGGCTTTGACGCCGTGTTGTGCCCCACTGTGCCGACCATCGCGCCTGAGATTGCCAAGTTAGAGGCCTCTGATGAGGCGTTCTTTAAGGCTAATGGTCAGATGCTGCGCAACACCTTTGCCTTTAACTTTTTAGATGGTTGTTCGTTTAGTTTGCCCTGCCACAGGGCGGATGAACAGGCGGTTGGATTGATGCTCTCGTCAGTTGCTGGCGATGACGCTGCGCTCGCTGCCGTGGCCTTGGCCGTTGAGGCCGTCCTCGCATCGCGTTAAGGGCTGTAGCCGATCCAACGTTCGATCTTTCAGCCGGTTGAAAACCGGCTGAAAACATCTGAAATGGATCGAAACAATTAGTCACCACTCCTCGACTTACACACCCTGTGCAATCGTTCTAATCTAGCCTCAGTCCAACAACAATGAGGAGTGGGCGAATGAGAACCTTGCGCAGTATGGTGATTGGGGTGTTTTGCTTACTAACAGGCTGCGTGGCCTATGGTCCTCAAGCGGGTGGGTATGGATATGGCTACGGCGCCGGTTACGGCTATGTACCCACTTATCCCACCTATGTCGCCCCGGCCACCACAATCATTGTCCCGGTTGCACGGGCACCTCGGTATTACCGTCCACACGGCCACCATCGCTGGCGCGGTTAGGCACTGCTGCCTACAAACCTGTAAAGTGTAGGCACTTGTCTAGTGAGGAGTTCGAATGAAAGTCCCGCAACGGCTTACGCCTCTTGTCGAGGAAGGATTGGTCGACGAAGTGCTAAGCCAGCTCATGAGCGGTAAAGAGGCCACCGTTTATGTGGTGCGTTGCGGCGACTCGGTGCGTTGTGCCAAAGTGTACAAAGACGCCAAACAGCGCAGCTTCAAAAATGCAGTGTCATATACCGAGGGCCGCAAGGTCAAAAATAGCCGTCAGGCGCGTGCCATGGAAAAAGGCACGCGTTACGGTCGACAAATGCAAGAAGAGGCTTGGCAAAACGCCGAGGTTGACGCGCTTTTTCGCTTGGCAAATGCTGGCGTGCGGGTGCCTCAGCCTTACATCTGTACCGACGGTGTTTTGTTAATGGAGTTGGTCACCGATGCCGACGGAAATGTTGCGCCGCGGCTCAACGATGTTGAGCTGACACCTGGCCTCGCGCTTGAGCATCATGCCTACTTAATTAATCAGGTCGTGCGTATGCTTTGCGCTGGTGTGATTCATGGCGATCTCTCTGAATACAATATTTTGATGGGCGTCACCGGTCCGGTGATTATCGATTTGCCGCAAGCAGTGGATGCGGCCGGCAATAATGAAGCAGCGG
>CALQNE010000104.1 GCA_943331855.1 Bordetella parapertussis | reverse complement strand
GGATTAAACCAAGAGGACAGCAAGTGTCGGATGTCGTAATCGAGGGCGGCAAGATCGGGGCGCTTGTCGAGCAGGCGCAACAGTTCACGTCGCATGGCCAAGGCTGCTTTGGTACCGCCTGGGGCACGGTTCATACGTCGAAACAGCTCTTGCCTGGGGGATTCGGCTGCCCTGGTCAAAGCGATCTGGTTCAAGGCCGAGGGGTCTTTTGCGTAGGCCTGTGCGACGGTCGCGACAACGATCGGGTCCGGGCTGAACTTTTCGGCAAGTGTCGTATAAAAAACCTGACGTTGTGCTTCGTCAAGGAGCTGATATTGACTGATCAAGGCTTGCGCCATGCTCGAGCCGTTTGCTTCACCGCGTTCGGAGATGAGGTTGTTGGCGGCGGCCAGGGCTTTTGTGAGGTAACGGGGGCGATTGAGTTGATCTAACAGCTTCATTTACGATCCAGACGCTAAATAATAGATTTTAACGAATAAATAACTAGTATTTACCATCAATTTAAACGATTATAGCGTCAGATGATATTAAAAAACACTAATCCCTTTTAAAAATACGTTAAAAACTTTTAAAAAACTAGTTTGACTGCCAACCTACGCTCGCTACTTTAAAATCCCCAATAGATTCGAAAAGCTATCGGTCCAAGCGGGAAAGTTGGCACGAGGTTTGAGCGTCAGGCCAATTTTGAGTGCTTCGGGTAAGTTTGCCGCGCGTTCTGGGGACACTAATAAGACCCAAACCGACTGACGGCAATACTCGTCTTTGCTTGTGGGCTTTAGCTCAAAGCTGAGTGCTACCTTTCCAAAGTGTTGGGCGGCTGCGGCCATGACCGGTTCAAGGTTGAGATAGTGGTTGGTAATGTGCACTGCCAAAATTCCATCAGGCTTGAGGTGCCCAAAATACGTTTTCATCGACTCGAGTGTGAGCAAATGTGTCGGGATGGAGTCGCCCGAGAAGGCGTCCATGGCCAGTAGGTCAAAGTTTTGAGGTGCCTCGCGTTCAAGCATTAGGCGTCCATCGCCTAGTACGGGCACAATTTTGGCCGGACTATCACTGAGATAGGTGAATTCGCTTCGCGCAAGATCAAGCACTTGATCATTGATTTCGTAGATGCGCATTTCGTCGCCAGCGCGGCTGTAGGTCGCGAGGGTACCAGCGCCTAAGCCAACCACACCGATTTTGAGTGCAGTGGATTGACTCAGACTATCTAGTGCCAAGCCAATACCCGAGCGACGACAGTAGTAAGCCGTCGGCGTTTTACGCAGCTTAGGATCCAGGAACTGTTCGCCGTGAATAATTCCACCATGCAGCATCAGACGCTGGGCGCCTAGTTGCGGAGCTTCTTTGGTTTGTGCGATATCTTCAATGCGCAGTTGGCTATAAAAGTTACGCATCACCACGCGATATCCCTTGACGTAGTCAATAGAGATATCGGCGAGGCGCCAACCATAGCCCAGCAAAGCGATGATCAGAATAACGCGCCATTTTGATGTCGAAGTGCTCCACAGTACTGCAGCGACCAAGGCGGCGCACATGAACAAGCCGATGGGCAGTTCGAAATACGCAGTAAAAATCATGGGGGCAATCAAGCCTACAAAGGTGCCGCCCAAGGCCCCGCCGACTGACATCATCAGATAAAAAAGTGTGAGGTGACGCACCGGCGGTTTGCGTCTGACTAATTCGCCATGGCACACCATACAAAAAACGAATAGCGTGAGCGCGATCAAGCTAATCATCACCGGAACACTGAAGCTACTCTGCATAACAAAATCAAGTGCGATAAACGAGAGCGGCAAGGCGACTAAGAACGCTGAACGAACGTAGTAGCGTGGCGCGTCAAAGACCAAGATAAAACTAAAGAGGTAAATGCTGAGCGGGAGTACCCATAAAAAGGGCACGGGCGCGACGTCGTTAGTGAGTTGTCGCGTCATCGTTAACAACAGTATTGAGGCTGAGGCGGCGAGGCCAACCCAGAGTAGACATTCACGCAGACTTGGCCGTGCTGCGGGTGCCTCAGTGGTTTGTGTTTGAAGCGTAGCGTGTACTTTTTTACGATACACCACCACCCCTGTGGCGATGGCCGATAAGGCGAACAGCAAGTAGCCCGCAGACCAACCCAAGGCTTGCACACCCACTGCGAAAAAAGGTTCGATCACCACGGGGTAGGACAGCAGCGCGATCATTGAGGCTAGGTTGGATAGCGCATAGAGGCGATAGGGTTTAGTCTCGGCACCGGGTGTATGAAAGGCGTGGGCATACCAGGCTTGCATCAAGGGCCCTGTTGTTGACAGCATCAGGTACGGCGCGCCAACAGAGATTGCAAGCACGACGAAGACGGCCCAGCTTGGATTTGCTAACGCGTCTCCCTTCCAGGACGGGTCGGCTGCAACGGGCAACATCAAAATACTTAAGAAGATCAAGCCAAGGTGAACGAGCACTTGGCGTTGCGCTGACAGCTTTTCGTGTAACCAGTGCACGTAGGCATAGCCAAGCAGTAATTCGGCCTGGAAAAAAACCATGCACACGCTCCAGACCGAGGACGACCCCCCGAACCAGGGCAAAATCATTTTGGCAATGATGGGTTGAATCTGAAAAAGTAAAAATGCCGATAGAAAGACTGTGGTCGCAAACAGCAGCATCGAATAATCCTATGGCGAAAAGACAGCGTTCGAAAGATGTAAAAAGTAACTTAAGCTCGGCAATAAGGGAAGTGATATTCTCTTGGCTATGGTGATTTCACGCGCTTTTGTTGAGTTGATGTTTTATCGGGCCTGCCTGACCTTTAGTTACCAGATCCTGGCGGTGACGGTTGGCTGGCATATTTATGAACTCACCAAAGACCCCTTGTCTTTGGGCCTGGTGGGCCTGGCCGAAGTAGTGCCGTACTTTTGTAGCGCACTATTTGCAGGCCACGCGGTGGATCAGTTGTCCAAAAAACGGATCGCCTTGTTTGGTTGTTCGCTGCATGTGCTGATCGCGTTGTTAATGGTGCCTGTCGCGCTCGGTTATTTTGATGACCTAGGGATCGGCGCGCATTGGTTGATTTATGTGGGCATTGGCCTCGCGGGCCTGGCGCGTGCCTTTATCCGCCCCACCTATCAAGTCATTTTTGCCCAAGTGCTTAGACGAGAAGACTTTGCCCAAGGCTCGGCTATCGGGACCGTGGTCTACCAAGCCGCCCAGGTAATTGGGCCGGTGATTGGCGGACTCTTGATTGCCTGGCCAGGTTTGGTCTCTGCGTATCTGGCCTCTGGGCTTTTTGCTGTGCTGGCCATTATTGCCGTTGGGCTGCTGCGCTATACCGAAGAAAAAATCAAACCAAGCGAGCTCTCGATGTGGGCCGGTATCGTACAGGGACTACGTTTTGTTTTTTCGAAGCAAATCATGTTGGCCGCGATGGCGCTCGATATGTTTGCGGTGCTTTTCGGTGGCGCGGTGGCGATGTTGCCCGCTTTTATTGATGAGATTTTGCAGGGTAGTCCTGAGTCACTTGGGTTGTTGCGTGCGGCGCCCGCGATCGGTTCGGTCTTGGCCGGTGCCTGGTTGGCGCGGCACCCACTTCAACGACATGGCGGCCGCGCTTTACTGGTAGCGGTAGCGGGTTTTGGGGTGACAGTGATGGGCTTTGGTTGGTCGACAAGCTTTTGGGTTGCTGCTGCTTTTTTGTTTTTAACCGGGGTGTTTGACGGGATTTCGGTGGTGTTGCGCTCAACGATTTTGCAATTGACTACGCCTGATCAAATGCGCGGTCGCATCTCAGCGATCAATGGCATTTTCATTGGTTCGTCTAACGAAATCGGCGCGCTTGAGTCGGGCTTAGCCGCCAGTTTGCTGGGTTTAAGCACCTCGATCGTATTCGGAGGCGTGATGACTTTATTGGTGGTCGCCGTGTGTTGGTTTGCCGCACCGAAGCTGCGCGATCTAGAGTTGGCGGATCTGCATCAGGTTGAAAAAAACAAGCCAAGCAGTGGGTAGCGACCTTATTGGGCACCATCAAAAATATCAGACTTGTCGTCTTGAGCGCGCACGATTGGTTCGGGTGGTTTAAAACCTTCCCAGCCCCCGCCCAAGGCTTTGACCAGCGCGATATTGGCCAAGAACTGATTGCCGTGCAGCTGCCATTTTGTGCGTTGTGCAGTTAGTTGGTTTTGTTGTAGCAGGGCAAGTGTTAACGCAGTATCCAAGCCTTCTCGATAGCGTATTGAACTGATGCGTAAGGCCTTGTTCAGGCTCTCGACAGCTTGATCTTGCTTGCTGCGGGCGCGATCGTATTGTTGCAGATTGCTCATGGCATCCTGCGTCTCTTGAATCGCAATCAAGACCGTTTGGCGATAGTTGGCAACGGTAACTGCGTAGCCCGCTTGCGCAAAGCGATAGTTGGCGCTGGTGCGGCCGGCATCAAAGACCGTCTGTGTGGCGGTTAAGCCAATTGACCAGAGCAAAGAAGGCAGGTTAAAGAGCGTTGTTGCATTATTTGAATCGAAACCCAAGAAAGCGGGTGCGACTAACAAAGACGGAAAGAACGCGGCTTTGGCAACACCGATCTGGGCATTCGCCGCGGCCATGGCGCGTTCGGCCGCTGCTACATCGGGTCGACGTTCAAGTAGCGATGATGGGATATTGACCGGAAACGCAGGGAGTGTTTCGGGCAACCGACCCGGCGCGATCTTAAAGCTTGCAGCCGCAGTACCAGTCAGCGTTGCTAACAAGTTCTCTTGAACGTTACGTTGCGATTTGATCACTTCAAGTTGTGCGCCGCTCACTTCTGTTAACGCACGTTGCTGTTCTAACTCAGTGCGCCCTGCAGAACCCAGGTCATAGCGCTTTTGAATCAGATCAAGCAACTTGTTTTGAAGGCCAACAATGATGGTCAGGACGCGAATTTCTTCATCATATTGGCGCATCAAAATGTATGAAGATGCGACTTGAGCACTGAGTAAAAGTTTTACGTTCTCAGTATCGGCCGCGGCTTGCTCGGCGGTGCTACGCGCGGCCTCGACATCGCGGCGAACTTTGCCGAGCCAGTCAATTTCGTAGGTCATAATCGCAACCGGACGAAAATCATTTTGCACGGTTGAAATGTTCACGCTGTCATACGTTGTAGTCGGCCGGTTCGCTGAAGTTAAGGTGCGTGACGCAATGCCGCCCGCGGTGATGGTGGGTAGTTGCGCGGCCCCGCGCGCCTCACTTTGGGCAATCGCTTGATCAAGTCTGGCAATAGACGCTTGCAACGTATTGTTGTTTTCTAAACATTTTTGAATTAACTGATTGAGTGTTTCGTCTTTAAAACTCGCCCACCATTGGCCTTTGGGTACGCCGTCAGCAGGCTCGGCCGGTTTCCATAGCGCAGGATTTGCACCCGGCAAGGCTTTCCAGTTCTCTGGCATCTCAAGCAACGGCCGTGCATAATCCGGCCCGATTGGCGAGCAGCCCGCGCAGGCAAGAGCGATCAAGCAAAGCGTGAACGAACGTTTCATTGGCGTCTGGTTGGTGTTTCGATTTTGACGACCTGTCCGTCGGTAATCGAATCAAGAGGGTTGAGGATGATGTCTTCGTCAGCGGTGAGTCCGGCACGAATTTCGACCTGTAGGCCGTAATCGATGCCAAGTGAAACTTTTTTCTTTAAGATTTTGTTGTCTTTGACCGTCGCGACAAAAGGCCCACCTGCACCAAAAATTAATGAGTTAGTCGGGATAATTAACTGACTTCCGGTTGAAATATTGAGCGCCACTTCAACATAGGCGCCAGGCAGCAGAATGCGGTTTTCGTTTGGCACTTCGATGTCGACTTGTAGAGAACGTGTATTGGTATCAATTGCTCCCGCTGTGCGCGCAATACGACCTTTGACAGGTTTATCCGGCGCGCTGTTTTGCGTGATCGAGACTTCATCGCCAACTTTTATCTGCCCAACGCGATCTTGAGGCAGATAAACATAGACATGGAGTTTGTCGACGTGCGCCATGGTGAACATGGACTGAGCTGAACCGACGTTGCCCGCATTCACGAGGTCACCCATATTGATATTGCGGCGAGTAACTGTGCCATCAAATGGGGCTACCACCGTGCCAAAGCTTTGCAAATCACGCAGACGTTTAAGGATGGCCTCTGTTTGTCTAAAGATGGCCGTCTTTTCGTCGAGCTCTTGCTGCGAAACTGCATCTTCGGCTCGCAGGCGTTTCCAACGCTCGTAGGCAGTTTTGGCGAGTTGAAAGTTCGCAGTCGCTTCCTCTACCTGCTTGTTCACTTCAGGAATATCTAAAATGGCCAGCGTGTCACCTTTTTTTGCGGTGTCGCCAATATCTTTGAGCCATTGTTTAACGTAGCCGTTCACGCGAGAATAAATCTGGGCTTCGTTGATGCCTAGTAACGTGCCGGGTAAAACAAGCTTAGAATTCGGACCACTCTTGGAGGGCGGGGCGGGCTTGGTCACCAATACATGCATCACGGTGTTCTGTTGTGCGCGCTGCGCCAGTACGTCGCCATAGGACCAACGCGTGAATAACGTTTTGGCCATGCCAAAACCTAAAAGCAACAAGATAATGAAGGTCAAGAGCTTTACTTTTCGCAGGACTTTACGGCGGTTCAAGTCGTGATCGGGTCCGTGCTTATGAAACTCAGGCATACCCTGATGCGCGTGGCGTTCTTCTGTCATGAGAGAGCTCGTCGTTTTTCGTTGCGTATTGCCAGCATACGATGGAAAGAGGCAAAAAGAACCGGCACAAATAACAAGGTAGAAACAGTCGCAAATAAAAGCCCGCCGATGACCGCGCGACCCAGCGGTGCATTTTGTTCTGAGCCCTCGCCAATGCCGATGGCAATGGGGATCATGCCTAGAATCATCGCTAAGGCGGTCATTAAGACGGGCCGCAGGCGTGTCGAGCCCGCCTCAAGCGCCGCGGATAAGGCGGGTAGACCGTCCGCCAGTCGCTGTCGTGCGAACGAAATCACGAGCACACTATTTGCGGTGGCGACCCCCATCGTCATGATTGCGCCAGTCAAGGCGGGGACGCTCAGGTTGGTGGCAGTCAAAATGAGCATCCAGGCGATGCCGGCGAGCGCTGCAATTAAGGCTGCAATCACGATAAACGGATCTAGCCACGATTGGAAGTTCACCACAATCAGCAAATACACCAGAACAATCGCGCCGACTAAGCCGATCGCCAATCCTGTGTATGAATTTTTCATGGTCTCTACCTGGCCGCGCATGACAATCCTGCTGCCGCGAGGTAGTTCAGCCTTTGCCTCGTCGATGATCTTTTGAATATCGTTGGCAACACCAGCAAGATCACGACCTCGCACATTGGCATAAATATCGATCGAGGGTTGAATGTTGTATCTGGTCAAAATAGCAAACTCTGCAGTGGGAGAGACTGTGACTAGATTACCCAACAATTGCGGCCCTCGACCCGTCGCAGCATTGATGGCCGCCGAGGCAGTTGAAGCTGCTGCATTCGATGGGCCTACTGGCAGACGCAATAAATCGTCCAGCGACTCTATTTTGGCCTGAGGAGCCTGTACTTGAATCGAGTAGTTGATGTTGTTGACCGGATTCAACCAAAATGACGGCGCAGTTTGTGCGCTGCCCGACAGCGGAAGCAATATGTTTTGAGCCAAGTCGGAAGGCGTTAAGTTCAGGCCTTGCATTCGAACGCGATCCATTTGCAATGCGATAGAAGGTTTATCAAGACGTTGATGAACGTGTACGTCTGCAGCACCCTTCACCGCAGCGATTTTTGTCACGAGCTTACCGGCGAGTTGTTGATTGGCGGTGTAATTTGCCCCAACAATTTGCACATCAATAGCCGCGGGAATCCCGAAATTCAAAATCTGAGTCACAATATCTGCGGGTTGAAAAAAGAACTCAATATCCGGAAAATTTTTGCGTAACTCGGGAAGCAAGGCTTCCATATATTCTTCACTGGGGCGATGGCCTGGTTTGAGCGTGATCATGATGTCGGCGTCAAACGCGCCAATGGTGCCAGAGCTGCTATACGAGAGGTTAATGCCGCTGTTAGGCAAGCCAACGTTATCCAGTATGCCGGCGAGATCTTTTTCTGGAATGACGCGACGGATCAGGGTTTGAACTTCGTCCGCGATAATGGCTGTGCGTTCAACGCGGGTGCCGCTTGGCGCGCGCATGTGCAGCTTGATCTGACCGGTATCGACTAACGGGAATAGATCGCGTCCAAGAAGTGCGAAGATGCCGCAGGACGCTAGGCAAAAAAACAGAAATCCAAAAATGAATTGCTTTCGACGAGTCAGCAAATGACTCAGCAGCAGGACATAGGCGGTTCGGAATATTTCAAACTGTCGGTTAAACCGAACGTGAATATCGTAAATTACCTGGCCGATATAGCCAAGCTTTGTTGCGCGCCCGAGCAGCATATAGGCCATCGTCGGAACCAAGGTTCGCGACAAAATGTACGAAGCAAGCATCGCGAAAATGACCGCTTCAGCCAGCGGGACAAACAGGTATTTAGCGACGCCACCTAAAAAGAACATCGGCACGAACACGATACAAATACACAGCGTTGAGACAAAGGCCGGCACCGCGATTTCTCCGGCTCCTTCCATAATTGATTCGTAAAGACCTTTGCCCATATGTAAATGCCGCTCGATATTTTCGAGCGTGACCGTTGCATCGTCGACCAAAATTCCAACGGCGAGCGCTAGTCCCCCAAGCGTCATAATGTTGATCGTTTCACCTAAAAGGTAGAGAACGATTAACGAAGTGAAAATCGAAAGCGGAATCGAAATCGCAATAATGACGGTGGTACGCCAGTTGCCAAGAAAAAGCAGCAACATGATGGCTGTTAGTGCCGCTGCAATCAAGGCTTCGTGAATCACGCCTGCAATGGCTTCTTTCACAAAAATTGACTGGTCGGCAAGTAGCCTGACTTCAATACCTTCTGGTAACAGTGGCAAGAGTGATGGGAGTTTTGCCTTGAGCGCATTGACGACGTCAAGGGTAGAGGCGCCGCCATTTTTGAGTGCAGTGAGCAACAGGCCGCGCTGACCGTCTTGCCGCACGATATTGATTTGTGGCGAAAATCCATCGCGTACGTGTGCGACCTCACGTAAGAAGGTGGTGGCGCCGTTGACGGTTCTAACGGGGATATTATTCAGCTCGGCAATGGTTGGGGGCGACGCATTGAGTGACACGTTGAACTCGGTATCCCCGATTTTTGTGGTACCGGCCGGTAGCGTCAGATTTTGCGTGGTCACCGCGTTGATCACATCGGACGATGTCATACCCTTGGCGAGCAACGCTTGTGGATCGATATCGACTGAAACGGCACGGATCTTGCCGCCATAGGGGAAGGGCATTGCAATACCGGGGATCGTCACAATCTGTGGTCGCAAAATATTCAGTGCGGCATCAAACAATTCTTTTTCAGCGAGTACGGTGCTTGACATGCCAAGCTGAATGACCGGAATTGAAGAGGCCGTGTATTTAATGACCAGGGGCGGCGTAATGCCAGGGGGCATTTGTCGCAACACAGATTGCGAAACGGCGACGACCTGAGAGATCGCCATCTGGATATTGACGTTGGGTTGAAAAAAGATTTTGATGATCGCAATACCGCCCAGCGATTGCGACTCGATATGTTCGATATCGTTAACCGTGGTGGTCAACGTGCGCTCGTGGGTTTGGGTAATCCGATTGCCCATTTGCTGGGCAGATAAGCCGTTGTAGTTCCAGATCACGCTGATGACCGGAATATTAATCTCAGGCAACACATCGACCGGAGTGCGCATCACCGCTAATGGCGTTGAGAGCAGGATGAGAATCGCCATCACGATAAACGTGTAAGGCTTTTCTAATGCTGTTCTAACAATCCACATTGCCAACGACCTGAGCTAAGCTTTTTAATTATCAGAATTCTTTAGACAAAACGAAACCAGACCCAGTGAAAAATAGGTGTTTTCCACTAGTCTTTAAAGTGCGTGAGTATAGAGGAAGCGTGCCCCTGCCGATAGTTGTATTTGGCTTAACAGGCTAGGCAAAGGCGTTTCAATGTGTTTCACCAAGCGGGTGCGAAGACCTAGCGCGTTTTAAAGATCTGATGAAATCAAAAGATAAGCATATCTTAGTAAAAAGCTAGGTTCGTTACTTTCTGCGGTCAAGCAGGCGTTTAACCTTCGAGCTTTGTGAAGTCAGGGTGTACTGATCCAGATCCCCTTTGTTGACGGGTGTGATTTGCACTTTGAGGCTCAGGACCTCTTTCATGCGTCGTTCAAGTTCTTCACGTAAGGCCGCGCGGTCTACCTGAGGGTCAATGACTTCAACCCAAACATCCATGTGATCGGTTGCCGCTTCGCCCACGCGATCAACAAAACAAAAGTATTCGCCATTTAGACGTTTGTCTTCAAGCACGGCGGCGCCAACCGCCTCTGGAAACACGTTGACCCCCCGCAACTTCACCATGTTGTCGTTGCGTCCGAAAATACGTTTCAGACGGCGTGACGTATTCCCGCAGGGGCAGGCGGTGGTGTGAAAGGCCGAAATATCATTGACGTTAAAGCGAATCTGCGGCGCACCGTATTTATAAAGTGTGGTGATGTAGGTCGTGCCTTTTTCGCCATCCGGCAACATTTTTCCGGTCTCAGGGTCAGCTATTTCTAAGATAAAAGCGTCTTCCATGACGTGCATGCCCGTTTGGTGTTCGCACTCGGCTGCAAGCATGCCGCTTTCGTGTGTCCCGTACATGTCAAAGGCTTTTGCACCCCAGAGGTCTTCAAGGATTTCGCGATTTTCCATGCCTAAATGGGTGCCAAGCAAACGGATGCCTAAAGATTTTGGATCGATACCGAGCTCATCACGCGCAACGATGGCCATGTGGCGCAGGTAGGCAGGGAAGCCCAAAATCACCTTGATACCCCAAGCCTTGATGATTTCGATCTGTCGGCGGGTGGGCGTGTTGGCGCCGCTGCCGGTCATGACGGGTACTGCGCCGGTGTAGCGCCATAGGGCTTCGCGCGGGGCCATGCCACCATTGCCCAGACCAAGTGAAAGGGTGACTAGCACCATGTCGCCGGGCTTGATCCCATGCATAGCCATACGGCGCCCACCTAAGATCGCCATCGTCTCGCGGTCTTGTGGTGAGTACAGCATCGGGCGAGGTAGCCCGGTGGTGCCGCCGCTTGTCTGCAACACTAAAGGCATATGTTTT
>CALQNE010000103.1 GCA_943331855.1 Bordetella parapertussis | reverse complement strand
TCAAACAACGCTTGACGTGACCGCACACGGTGAGACTGCCGGACAGCTCTTTGAAAGCGTCAATACTGGCAAACGCCAACTTTGTTACGTCGCATCTGGTTATTTAACGGCGCACGCGCCCGACTTAGCGGTACTGGATCTGCCGTTTACGGTGACCGAACGTGCGCAAGCGTTACAAGCGCTCGATCTCACTGCGGGCCAACTTTTGAGCGGCACACTTGAGCAGCATTCAAGCTATCGAGTATTGGGCTTTTGGGACAATGGCTTTAGACATATTTCTAATGGGATTCGGCCCTTGCTTGCACCCGAAGATCGCCAAGGCCTGACAATCCGCACACTTGATAGTGCAATCTATCGCGAGTCTCTTGAAGCGCTGGGCTTTAAGGCCGTTACAACCGATGTCAGCGCCTTGATGCGCGTGATTCGCTCTGGCGAAGTGCAGGCTCAAGAAAATCCTTTAACCAACTACAACAATTTTAAGATTTATCAGCACCATCCTTACCTGAGTTTAACGGGACATTTTTTTGGTGTGCTGCTCTTGGTGTGTCATCGGCCCTGGTTTGCATCACTATCATCGCAGCAGCAGCAAATCCTTCAGGAAGCCGCCACCATCGTGACGCAACAACAGCGACTACGTGCCGCCCAGCAAGATTTCGAATTACAAACAACCCTTTCTCAACAGGGCGTACAAATTGTGTTGACTTCGGCGCTGGATTTACCCGAGATGCGCGCTGCCACGGTATATATTGTTGAGCGCGAACGCTCCAAACTCTCTCGTCTAATTGTGCAACATTATCTTGACGCACTGACATCCTAGTCACGACCGCTTTTTATACAAGGACACACCATGGGTTTAAGATTTTTAGAGCATGTACTCATTCTGACGCACGACCCTGAAGGTACGCGTGATTGGTTTTGTAAAAATCTCGGCTTCACCAATGGATTTCATCCAGAATTTGGCTTTCCGGTGTATTGGCTTTATATCGGCGATCAGGATGTCTTGCATATCGGCAAAGCGCGACACTCATCCCACCAAGATACCTACTTACAAACGCCCAGTGACCAGAAAGATATTGATTATTCAGCTGCAGGCGCCCTGGGCTCTGGGCGTATTGATCATCTCTGCTTAAACTGCGATGGCTTAGCTGAATTTATAGAGCGGCTCACTCAAAATGGCATTGAGTTCAGCGAACGTAAAGCCCATAACTCAAATTTGTATCAATTATTTATGCGTGAACCGATTAATGGGATTAAGGTAGAACTTAACTTTGCGTGGCACGAAGCTGAAAAACTCGGACGCGTGCCTGCGTGGACTGACGCCGGAAAAACCAACTAACAAAAAATCAACATGTCTCAAACCAATACCTCAATCATCGTACAGTTCGATGCACTCAAAGACTTTATTTCTCGTGCCTTACAAGCTAACGGCCTTTCATCAGAACACGCAAACAAAGTTGCCTCACTGATGGCGCAGGCCGACTTACAAGGTTCAGACGGTCACGGCGTGATTCGCCTGCCGCAATACGTCAAGCGTATTCGTGCAGGTGGCATCAACATCAGCCCGCTAATCAAAGTCGTACAAGACAAGGCCGCCATGGCGGTGGTGGATGGTGATAACGGGATGGGGCATCTGGTGGTGTCGCATGCCGTCGAGCTGGCCATCAAGAAGGCTGCTGAGGCGGGCGTGGCCTGGGTCGGCACACGCAACAGTAATCACGCAGGCCCTGCATCGTTATATGCTCGCATGCCGATCGAACATGACATGATTGGTTTGTACTTTGCGGTGGGTAATGCCAACCACTTACCGCCCTGGGGCGGAATGGATATGCTGCTGTCGACCAATCCAATCGCAGCAGGTATTCCCGCCGGTAGCGAACCCGCTGTGGTGCTTGACATGGCCACCACGGTTGCCGCCTATGGCAAAGTCAAAGCCAAGGCCAAACGTGGTGAAACCATGCCCGAAGGCTGGATGATTGACCGACAGGGGCAGCCACTCACAGACCCGAACCGCGCTGACGAGGGCTTTTTATTGCCAATCGGCGGCCACAAGGGGTACGGGTTAGCGCTGATCGTTGGGCTGTTAGCCGGCACCTTGCAAGGCGCCTCAATGGGCAAAGACGTCGTTGATTTCAATAAAGACCATGTCACCCCCACCAACACGGGACAGGCAATCTTGGTGATTGATTTAAAAGCCTTTGGCGAGCCTGGTTTTTTCAAAGCCTCTGTCGATCAGCTCGTCAAGGATCTTCGCGCAAGCGAACGCCTGCCTGGCGTTGAGCGCGTATGGTTACCAGGCGAACAAAGTCATGCGAAACGACTCGCATACACTGCGCAAGGTATCCCGCTTGCGCCTGTGCTAGTGGCGGATTTAAACATTCTAGCCACTGAATTAGGCATTGCCCCGCTCGTGGTTTAACAAGCCTTGACCTTTTTGGAATGACTATGCATCTGCGCACAATTTCAACATCCCTGATTCAGACGGCTCTCTTTGCCTCGCTCTTGCTCGGTTCACTTCACACAACGAACGCGCAAGAGCTCTACCCAAGCAAACCCATTCGCATGATTGTTCCGCTAGCAGCGGGCAGTGCGGTGGATGGTGCCGCGCGTATTTTGACCGCCAAGATGGCGCAAAATATGGGACAACCCATCGTGATAGAAAACTTAGCAGGATCATCAGGGTTAATCGGTGCCGATCGTTTAGCGAAGGCCGCCCCCGACGGTTACACGATTGGTGGCGTCAACGACAGTGTACTGACGATGATTCCACATATTTATCCAAGTATTCCCTGGAATGCGCTCAAAGACTTTGATCCAATTTCTCTGGTTGCGACCATAGAGTGGGGCATTGTGGTGGCGGATCAATCGCCCTATAAAACTTTAAACGATTTTATAGCTGCAGCCAAAGCAAGTCCCGGCAAAATCAACTATGGCTCAGGGGGCAGTGGCAGCCCTCAGCATATTGCCATGGCGCTCTTTGCCCAGCGCACGGGTATCGATATCGTACATGTGCCATATAAAGGGGCCACGCCAGCCGCCGTGGCCGCCGCTGCAGGGCAAGTCGATGTTTCCTATCAAGGCTTGGGTACGGTGACCTCGTTGATCCAGGGGGGCAAGCTGCGCTTGTTAGCAGTATCAACGCCTGAGCGTCTCGCTCAGTATCCAGACGTACCAACGGTCGTACAAGCGGGAGTCAAAGATTTTTTCTTTAACTCGTGGTTTGCCATCAATGCACCCGCAGGTACACCAAAGCCCATCATTGAAAAATTAAACGCTGAAATCAAGAAAGCTCTTGCAGACCCACAGACACGCGATCGCATGGTTGCGCTTGGCGTGACGATTCGCGGCACAAACGCGCAAGAGTTTGGCGAAGCAACACAAAAACAATATGCACTGTATGGCAAGCTGATTCAAGATAACAACATTAAGGCGGACTAAGCCCGGTGTCGGCTCCACCTCTACGGTTTGGTTATATCGATGCACAGCGTGGGCTTGCTGCTTTATTGGTGATCTGGCTGCATGCCACAGACGCCTTCAGGCTATTGCCTACGCCACCTGCTGGTGATCTGCTCTATAAAATTTCAGCAGCGATCGACACCGGACGCGTTGGAGTCATCCTGTTTTTTGCCATTAGCGGCTTTGTGATTCCCTCAAGTTTGCGGGCTATTGGTAACCAAACTAAGCCAGACGCACTACGAGTCTTTTTGATTCGCAGAGTCTTTAGGCTGTATCCGGCCTATTGGGTTTCGGTCGTGGGCGCAGCCCTGCTTGGGCTGTTCTTGATGACGCCCTTTTCAACACAGACGGTGTTGCTGAACCTCACGATGATTCAGAGCGTATTCGGCGCACAGGATGTTATGGGTCTTTACTGGACGCTACGCCTTGAGTTAATTTTTTATATTGCCTGTGTGCTTCTGTTCACGCTGGGAGTGCTACAACAACCACGTTGGTTGATGGTGGGCCTATTTAGCGGGCCAATCATTTTTGCCGTGCTTCCGCGGTGCGTGCATTTGCTCAATCCCCACTGGCTGAATCCGGCAAGCTCGGGCCCCTTTCTAAACTACCTGTCCGAATACGGGCTGTTTATTTCGATTATGTTTTGGGGGGCTCTTTTTCGCTCTTGGCATGATCGCGACCGCGCTGACCCCACTAAGGGCTTCTCTGGCGTGGTGCTAGGCATTTTTATTTTGTTTCCGTTGGGTGTGTGCGCCTCGCCCTTACTCACTTGGTTTTTTTACGCGTATTTGCCAAGCGCGTATGCCTCAAAATTATTCATGTTTGTACTACCAGTGTCTGTCGGGCTTGGATTATTCATCTTGTTGTCGACCAAAATACAAATCAATAATCGTTTCACCACTTGGTTAGGCGAAATCAGCTATTCAATGTACCTGTTCCATCCAATTGTGTTTTACACGCTGTTTGCGCTGCTACGTGACAATCGTTTACCGTGGCTCGCTAATGCCCATCTCGGCGTGTATCTGCTGTTGTCTGTGCTTGGCTCGATCGCGCTTTCGGCCATCATTTATTACGCAGTTGAAAAGCCCATGATCAAATTAGGGCGCCACCTCTCAACACGCTAAACAATAAAACCTGGAGACCTGAAAATGTTTTTTCAACAACGTGTGATCACTTCCCTGCTGACTATGGTGTTATGCGCGCTTAGCTTAACCGTGACCGCGCAAACCACCCAAGCCGTCAACGTACCAAACATACTGTCCGGTAAGACGATTCGTTTATTGATTGGATTTCCGGCAGGCGGCACCTCAGACAGTATCGGCCGTAGCATTGCCGAAAAAATCGGGCCAATCCTACAGGCCAATGTCATCGTTGAAAACAAGCCCGGCGCAAATGGCAATATCGCAGCGGCTGAGGTCGCTCGTTCAGCACCCGATGGCTTAACGTTGTACTTAGGCTCGCTCAACAATCCTGTGAATCAGGCGGCTGAACGTAAATTGCCGTTTGATTTTGTGCGTGATTTTGCACCAGTGGCGTTGGTAACGCATGCACCTAATGTATTAATTGTGACCAAAAAACTACCTGCACAAAATATTGAAGAGCTCATTGCTCTGGCTAAAAAAGAGCCCGGTAAACTTTCATTTGCCTCTGCAGGTGCCGGGTCTTCATTACATATGGCTGGCGAACTTTTTAACTATATGGCGCAGGTCAATATGGTGCACGTCCCTTACAAGGGCAGTACCCCAGCTATGGCGGATTTGATGGGCGGGCACATCGAAATGATGTTCGACAACTTACCTACCGCGATCGCGCAAATCAAGGCCAACAATGTACGCGCGCTTGGCATCACGGGTTCAACGCGGGTTGCCGCTCTGCCCGACATCCCCACGATTGCCGAGGCGGGTATCCCAGGCTTTAACGTGAGCTCGTACTTCGCACTATTTACACCCACTGGCACGCCCACTGCGGTGATAGATGCCCTTAATGCGGCCACGAATCAAGCCCTGGCCATGCCTGAGTTAAAAGAGAAGTTTGCCCAACAAGGAGCATCGCCTGCCCCCGGCACGCCAAAAGACCTCGGTGATTTGACGATGAGTGAAATCAAAAAATGGGCCGTGGTGCTTAAGGCTGCCAATATTAAATTTGACTGAACAACCTTAAGCGACAAGCAGCACCACTTACTTCAAACGATATACGCGTTTTGCAGTTTCACTGAACAGGTGTGCCTTGTCAGCGGCTGAGAAATCTTGAGTCAACCGTTTAAAGGCGTTCCACAGATTGACGTAGCTGGCGGTACCTTTGTCGACACAAAAATTACTTTCAAACATGCAGCGCGCTGGACCAAAGGCATCAATACAGCCCTGCACAAACGGCTGCCAAGCCTGAGCCAACTCTTTTGAGCCAGGTGGCATTGGACGCGTGTGAAAATCGAGCCCGGCGATGTGCATGCCCAGACCGCCAATTTTCATAGTGACGTTCGGGCAGGTTGCGAGTTCGCGCATACTCTTTGACCAGTCTTTCAACACTTCATCTTGCCGCCCTTTGTAGGGCCCAATCGCAAGTGGCCCGCCTGCGTGATTCACGATAATCGAGGTCTCAGGAAAGCTTCTGGCGAGATCGACCACCTCACCCATCTGGGGATGAAACGACCACATATCGTACGACAAGCCAAGCGGGGCAAGCTCGGCAAAGCCTTCGCGAAATGCCGCGGTCATCATGACTCCCTCTGGAACCTTACCAAACCCCGGCGCAATTTCTTTATGCGGGCTCGCCGCGGTCATGACACGAATACCGCGAAAGCGGTCGGGTGCAACGGCTAATTCAGCCTCAAGAACAGGCCGCACACGCGCACCCAACATCAGATCAGCGAAACCCACAATGCCTGCACAGATTTCGGTGGGGCCATACAGACCACTGGCACTTTGCGCCGCCACGCCGTTGACATATTCAACTTCGCCGACCGGACGCATTTCAATGGGACCGGTTGCACGATACATCGAGCGGCATTGGATAAATACGGTGGCCTCGATATTGTGGCCACTCTGGACATCTGCCAGCAAGTCTTCAAAAAAATAACGCTGACCCGGACGATCCCACAAATGATGGTGCGGATCAACGATGGGCAAAGCGGGTTCAAGAATGGGCTCATTTGACTGCTCGATCCAATCGGGGCGGACTGGAAGATGTGCAGGCGGAAACGTGTTTTCTACTTTGGGATGCGTCATGATGAGATGTCTCTATTATCCGGTGATCGCCCGCAGCGCTTAAGCTGAGTCGATTCGCTGTGTTGTGCCAATACTATATCCCCTTTAGCAAAATAGATGGGCATGGTTTTTGCTTAGGTATTATGATGAATATCACTTTTTAGGATGAACCCTCATGCGTATGAATCGATACTGGCCAGTCTTGTTCGCCACCTTGGCGTTGACCGTAAGCGTTTCTGCCCCGACGCAGGCGCAAGACAGCTACCCGAGTAAGCCTCTGAAGGTTGTCGTGCCGTTTCCAGCCGGTGGCGCCACCGACATCCTGACGCGTGCGATTACAGAGAAACTTGCCGTACGCCTCGGACAATCCGTCGTAATCGAAAACAAACCTGGCGCAGGCGCCAATATTGGTGCAGCGTATGTTGCCAAGGCCGCCCCTGACGGCTACACCTTATTGATGGGTTCGATCGGCTCGCACTCGATCGCGGTGAGTTACTACAAAGATCCTGGCTATCAGTTCAAAAAAGATTTGACTGCAATCTCAGCCGCTGGCACCTTGAGCAACATTGTTGTGGTGGGTAACGAAGTGCCTGCCAAAAATCTGGCTGAACTCGTTGCCTTGGCAAAAAAAGAACCTGGCAAACTTACCTGCGGCTCGTCGGGCACGGGTGGCCTCATTCACTTAACCTGCGAAATGTTCAAAGTCGCGGCGGGCATCGACGTCTTGCATATCCCATACAAGGGCACGGCACTATTAATGCCTGACTTGATTTCAGGTCGCGTCACCATGGCGCTTGACACCTTACCCCCTTATTTGCCGATGCTGAAAGAAGGCAAGGTCCGTGCGCTTGCAATCACCACTGCAAAGCGCTCGGCCTTAATGCCAGATTTACCCACCGTTGCAGAGTCAGGCTATCCCGGATTTGAGTCTATTGCGAGCTATGGCTTTTTTGCTCCGACGGGTACCCCACAAGCCATTATCGAACGCCTCAATCGCGAAATTAACGCGGTACTCATTGAGCCTGAGCTCAAAACCAGGTTGACTCAGCAAGCCATCGAAATTCAAGGCAGCACGCCGCAAGCGCTTGCCGATTTTGTCGACGGCGAAATCGCAAAATGGGCGACCGTGATCAAGGCCAGTAATATTCAGCGCGAATAACCCAAGACTTTAAGTGGATTGAGTGGGTAGGGTCGGTCGACGCCATAAAAGTAGAGGGGGCAATACCAGCAGCCAGGCGATACGCGCTTGATAGCGATGATGTGGTTTTGACAGCGCGCCCGTGGCAAAGGCATTGGCCAGGATACCGACCCAAAGAATCAAAATAAACCCCACCACAGCCTGTGCATTCTGACGCTCACGCACAACAGGCTGCGCACGCCAGAGCGTAAACAAGATGTACAAACTAAATACCAAGCCACCATAAAAGCCCAGCATACTCAAGCGGCTGAACCACAACGCGTCGTTCGCGAGCTCGCTCTTCATTTGGCGTGAATTGTTCAGCTGCTTAAGTTCTGATCCAGCAAAATATTGACCTACGCTTTTGGCAACCGTCACATCCAAATGATCAGCGTGCAAGGTGTCGCCCAATTGAATCATCCACAGTTGCGTAGACATGTTACGCAACGCAGACACCAAGACGGGCCAAGGTCTTGTGCGAATCACATAGGACACGATCTCTGAGGCTTCAGGCGCCAAGCCGATCGGCCCTCCGGGGTGACTCCAGACAGGGCCTTTGCCATTCCATAAAAATTCATCGCTATCAGCGGGTAGCCGGTCAACCCAGGCACAGAGATACCATTTTTTTTGTGCGCAATAGGTCTCAAGCACTTCTTTTGTATTTCCATCTCCGGACAGACGGGCAAGCATAAAGACCGAACCGTGCGGCGAGATCGATAGTTTTTGAAATGCATAAAAATTAGTACTCAACAAAATCACAATTGCGCCAGCCAAAGGCAAGAACGCGTACCGAAGTCGACCCAGACGCAGGCAGAGCACCACGACCAAACAAGCTGCAGCGATCACCAAGTGCGAGAGATGTACCGCAATCGCGAGCGCGCCAAGCACGATGAGCCAAATCGCCTCAACGCGGCTCAAACGATTTGAAAAGCCTAATAAAAAAATACACAAAACGGCCATCGCACCAAAAATGTCAGGCATCACGAAGTTTGTGAACCAAGGTGCCGTGCTAGCCAGGGCGAGTACCGCACAGATCAACAGATGACGCAGGCCTGGTCTAAGCTGAGTGATCAAGCCGTTCCCGACAACTTTCGAATCCACGGCAAATGCCGCACTCACCAGCCATACCAAGTGCGATAGCAACAGCGCTTGCGCGACGACGACACCCCAAAGCGTCAACCAACCGTGAAACAACAAAATCAACGGCCCGTAAACAAACGGCTTGTCCCAATTCATGAACTCAGCAACGGGCTGAGAAATAAAAACATGTGAGTCGCTGTACACCAACGGATAACCGTTATACACGGCCGGCCAGAGCATGAAGAGCCCACCGATGACAACAAACGGCAGATTGAGATATCTTGGATTAATCATTATTTTTCAAAGGATTAAGTAAAAAATTAATCAATGATGTACTATTTATTTATAATGGATGTACTAAGTTAATTGTCTGCGCTACACTACAACTCACGACACCTCGCTTCTTAGCCGATGCCCCTACCTCGTTCAATCCCTGCGGGACAAACGCAGTTTACCGCCCAACGCTATCGAGCTTTGCTCGAACAGCGCGGCCATCGTGTACCTGCTATTTTAAAAAAGCTTGCAAACCAAGCGAGTGAAGAGCCCCAGACTCTACTGACACAAATACAGCAACTCGAACAGTCGCGCCTGACCACCCAGGCAGACTACCTCACCATCCGTACGGCAGCGCGCATTCGAGTGCTTAGAGGCTCCGGTCAAACTAAAACCGCTTACAGCGAAATCGAAGCAAATCGACAACGCCTCAAGCGCGTTCAGCAGAAAACGCAGCATACAGAAGTTCAAGACCAAGTAGTGAAAGAGTGGGCCGCAGGGGGCCGCTTTGCAGTTTATTCAGCCGTCATGAAAGAGTTGCCAAACGAACAAGTCATTTTGGCCGATCAGCTTTTGATGGACTTCATGAACAAACATCCATACCTCGATGCCGCCCAATACCGATTGATGCTTACGCTTGCCCTTCAGGCAAAATAGCAGCGCCGAGTTAAACCAAGCGCTTGAGCCACCCATGCCGATCAGGCCGACGACCAGACTGAATATCCGTCAGCTCTTGACGTAACGACATCGTAAGTTTTCCAGCAGGCGCGTTTTCATCACCCGCGATAAAGCCACGCCCTTTGAGCGCTGCAATGGGTGTTACCACCGCAGCGGTGCCGCAAGCAAACGCCTCAACAACGGCACCAGAAGCAATGCCGTCTTTCCACTCATCAATCGTAATTTTTCGCTCTTGAACCTGATGACCTCGATCACGCGCAAGCTGGATAATGCTCATACGTGTGACGCCCTCAAGAATACTGCCCGTCAATTCGGGGGTAATCAAGGTGCCATCTTTGAGCACTAAAAATACATTCATCCCTCCGAGCTCTTCGATGTACTTACCCTCTTGCGAGTCTAAAAAAAGCACTTGAGGACAGCCGTTTTCATAGGCTTCTTGCTGAGGGAGTAGTGAGGCTGCATAGTTGCCGCCGCACTTCGCTGCACCCGTACCCCCAAACGCCGCGCGCGCATGATCTTCAGCCAGCCAAATCATCACGGGCGCGACACCCTTGGCAAAATACGGGCCTGCAGGGCTGGCGATAACGTAGTAAGCAGCACGATGCGCAGAGCGCACACCCAAAAAGCTTTCGTTCGCAATCATGAACGGGCGAAGATACAAACTCATTTCGCCCGTCGCCGGAACCCACGCTGCGTCTGCGCTGACCAATTGCTGAATCGACTCAATAAATAAATCAGTAGGCAAAGGTGGCAAGGCCAAGCGCTTTGCCGAACGCTGCATCCGCGCGGCGTTGGCCTCAGGGCGAAAAGTCCAAATCGAACCATCAGGATGACGATAGGCCTTCAGTCCTTCAAAAATCTCTTGTGCGTAATGCAAGACCGAGGAGGCAGGATCAAGCAGTAATGGGCCATAAGGTTTGAGCGCAGCGTCATGCCAACCTTGTTCGAGGGTCCAGTCAATCGACACCATATGATCAGTAAAGTACTTACCAAACCCAGGGTTCGCGACGATGGCTTCGCGTTCGGCCTGAGCCATAGGATGCGTTGACTTGGTCGAGCGAAAGGCGAGAGTAGATTGTGCAGTCATGGTCGTGGACAGTTGGTTAGACTTATTTCATCCGATTATAGCCATGTGACAGCAAAATACTTTAATCGCGCTCTTGCAACCGCCGCTGACGTTCTTGCTCTTCGCGCCGGGTATCTTCGATCTCTTGCATGAGTCCAGCCATGTCCACAGGCGTGGTATCGGCCGCAACAAAGCCCGTCAAAGGCGTGTCTGCCGTGAGGGTGCCGGCCTCGTAGTGCTGCCAGATTTCTTTACCATACGCGGTTGTAAGCAACTCTGGCGCAAATTGCCCAAAATAAACGGCTAAATTTTGTACATCGCGCGACACCATTGCCGCTGCTTCATTATTGCCGGCCGCATCCACT
>CALQNE010000102.1 GCA_943331855.1 Bordetella parapertussis | reverse complement strand
GTGTTGAGTTTTTAACGCCCTACTTAAAGCATGGCTTGCTCGCACTTGACATGGCACGTCAAGCAATCTCACGCGGCGTACAAACCACCTTGAGTGAAGGCCTCAAAATCGAGCGCGATCTCTCGACCTTAATTTTTCAAACGCAGGATGCCCACGAAGGTATGACCGCCTTCGTAGAAAAAAGGCCCGCCGTCTTTAAAGATCATTAAATCCGCGGCCACCCCTCGATTTACCTTAAAACGATTATTTACATAGGCAAGACATGAGCACTTCAGCAAAAAAAGGCTGCATTATCGTTACCGGGGCCAGTCGCGGCATCGGGGCTGCGATCGCGCTTGGGCTTGCCCAGGCGGGCTACGATGTCGGTTGCCTCTCGCGCTCGGGCGACACACCGCAAATTACCGGCGCCACGCCAGAACTGGCTAAACACTGGTTTAGCAGCAAATGTGACGTCAGTCGTCCTGAGCAATTGGCAGCGGCCTTCACCGACATCGCCAAACGCTCAAACCAAGCGTTGATCGGTCTTGTGAACAACGCCGGCATTCACTCTCAAGATAAAGTGCAAGATATTGCTGAGCAAGAATTTAAAAACGTAATGGATGTCAACGCGTATTCAGTCTTGGCGGCGAGCCAGTCGATTTATCCCCACCTGCTTGAAAACAAAGGTGGGCTCATCGTGAACATCGGTTCGTTCTATGACAAGCTTGGTGTCAAACAGCATCTTACCTACTGCGCAACCAAAGCCGCAGTGGGTGCAATGACTCGTTGCATGGCCGTCGAATGGGCGCCCAAAGGGATTCGCGTACTCAACGTTGCCCCCGGTTATGTGATGACAGACTTCAATCGTGAAATGATTCAAAAAGGTCCACTTGCAGAATATCTTGCTAAACGAATCCCCTCGGGTGTCGCGGGCGAAGCGCAGGATATCGGCAATCTTGTGACTTCATTATTTGTCTTAAATTCACCTTATATGACCGGCGAAACCATCTATATCGATGGTGCGCACGGTATGTTGCAGTAATCAAGCGAGCAGATCATGAATGTATTAGAACGACTAGATGCCGCGCAGCCTTGGACACAAGAAGAAACCATGCTGCTTGATTCGGTTCGACAACTCGCGGCTGAAAAAATTGCACCACGTGCCGCCCATTACGATAAAACCGCAGAGTTTCCGTGGGATAACGTTAAAGACATCAACAATCTCGGCTTGAACGCCATGTTTATCCCGGAGGCCTATGGTGGGGCGCCACTATCGTATGCTTGCTATTTAGCCTGTGTGCGCGAAATCAGCGAAGCCTGCGCGTCAACGGGCATCATTTGGGCCACTAATTTTCACGCCATCAAACCCTTAATGGATTTTGGCAACGAAGAACAAAAGCAACGCTTGTTGCCTCGCATGGCAGAAGGCGGCTTGGCCGCCCTTGTCATCACTGAACCTACCGCAGGTTCAGATGCCACTGGGATGAAAACCACCTTCACGCCCGATGGTGATTCGATCATCATGAACGGCAGCAAAATTTTTATTTCCAATGGTGATGTCTCAGATCTCTATATTGTCTTTGGCAAATGGAGCGAAATCGCCGGCGATAAAGAATCAATATCAGCCGTCGTGCTTGAAAAAGGCACACCAGGCTTTAGCATCACGGGCACCGAAGACAAAATGGGGACGCGCGCCTCGGGCACCGCCTCGCTGGCATTTGATCAGGTGCGGATCCCTCGTGCAAATCTGCTGTGCGAGCCGGGCGATGGCTTAAAAATCTTACTCGCGTCACTCAACAAATCGAGGCCAAGCGTTGCCGCGCACGCGCTCGGTATCGCGCGTGCCGCCTTTAATGACGCGATCGCCTACATGAATGACCGCCGTCAGTCGGGCAAACGCCTGCTTGAATTTCAAGGTCTTCAGTTCAACGTCGCTGACTTAGCCGCTGAACTTGTCATGGTTGAATCGTGGTTGTGGCGTGTGGCCCAACTGATCGAAAGCAACGCACCCAATGTCGGTATCGAAGCGTCGATCTTAAAGTTAAAGGCCACGGATCTTGCCATGCGTATCGCCACCGATGCCGTACAGTTTTTAGGTGGTTATGGCTATTGCAAAGACTATCGCGTCGAGCGCCTCATGCGCGATGCAAAAATTACGCAAATCTGGGAAGGTACCAATCAAATTCATCGCCAACTGATTGGACGCAGCTTTCTGAAAAAGGAAAAAAGATGAACGCTTCAAAAACTATTGGCATTGTCGGCTGTGGCACGATGGGCACCGGCATTGCCATCGTTGCAGCGCGCGCAGGTTTTAAAACCCGCATATACGACCTTAAACCCGAGCCGCTTGAAAACGCGCGCAAACAAGCCGCTGCGTTCTTAAAAAAATCGGTCGAACGCGGCAAACTGGCTGCAGGCGAAGACGCCGAGATCATGGCGCAATTTTTAACGACAACTGATGCAAAAGAATTTTCGGATTGCGATCTAGTGATTGAAGCAGTGTTCGAAGACCTCAAAGTAAAACACGCGATCTTCAAGCAACTGAATGACATTTGCCCTGCACATACGATCTTTGCATCTAACACCTCAACCATCTCAATTACCGAGATCGCCGGTGGCTCGGGGCGAGCCGATCGTTTTGTCGGCATGCACTTTTGCCTGCCGGCACAATTGATGAAGCTGGTTGAAATGTCACCGGGGATGAACACCTCTGACGCAAGCTTTGAGGCCGCCTGGAAATTGTGCGAAGCACTCGGACAAAAGCCCGTACGTACCCGCGATACCCCCGGCTTTATCTTGAATTACTTTTTAATCCCCTTTAATAACGATGTGATTAACCTGATCGATCAGGGCGTAGCCGATGCGGCCAATATCGACTTGGCTGTTAAAACTGCACTGGGTTATCCGCTTGGGCCGCTAGAGCTTCTAGATATGGTGGGGATGGATACACAGCTCTTGCTGTGCGATGCCATGCATGGGCTCACCAATGAACCGCGGGCCGCATGCCCGCCGCTGGTCAAACGCATGATCGGTGCGGGTCGTCTGGGTCGCAAAACAGGTCAAGGGTTTCACACCTACGACAGCAACAAAATTTTTGGAGCCTGAGCATGAGCTATCAAATTATTCAAGCCGAAGATAGTCGCTCTTTTCCTGAAGCACACGCATTTTTTGAGCGGGCAAGTAAAGATGGCATCGGCGTGGTGTATATCGGCGCAGATGCTGGTGAGGCCTACCAAGAAGCGCACGAACAGCACACAGCGGCAAGCTTTGTCGCGATCGAACTCGACAACGAATGCCTGGGTGTGCATGTGCCGGATGACGGCGGCCCAAGCAACGTTGTTGGCTTCGCGCGCTTTAGATTAGGCGATGATGCCCCCACTCAATTGGTCGAACTGGTGCGCATGCCCTACACCGCTGAAGCGGCACTTGCTGCGGCCAAAGCCGCCTTCACCGAGGCCGGCCTGGTTGTGGCGGTCTGCAGTGATTTTCCAGGTCGCATCCTCAATCGCTTAATCCGACCTTATTACAACGCCGCGCTGCGTCGTTTGGATGAAGGTCTGGCTTCAGCCAATGATATGGACATGACGTTGCGTTTAGGTCTGGGTTACCCCGAAGGTCCGATTGCATTATTAAATCGCTCAGGCCTGCACCATCATTTTGAAGTGACGCAAGATCTGTACGAACAACTCGGCCAAGAAGCCTATGCGCCCGCGCGTCGCGCACGCAACGCCTGGCTCAAACAGCTTCAAGAGAATGACGATGCAGCCTCTTGAGGGCGTCAAGGTACTGGACTTTAGTACCTTATTACCGGGCCCGATGTGCACCTTACTGCTGGCCGACGCGGGTGCAGATGTCATCAAGATCGAACGCAAAGACGGCGATGAGATGCGCTCGTACACGCCAAAATTTGGCACAGACAGCGTCAACTTTGCTTTGCTCAATCGCGGTAAAAAATCGATCGTCGCAGATTTGAAGTCGCCCGAGACGATCAAACAGATTGAAGCCCTGCTTACGCAAGCAGATGTGTTGGTTGAACAATTTCGTCCGGGCGTCATGGATCGACTAGGGCTGGGCTATGAGGCTGTTGCAAAAATCAATCCGCGCCTTGTGTATTGTTCGATTACCGGCTACGGCCAAACCGGCCCCTACGCGCAAGTTGCTGCGCACGACATGAATTATCAAGCGCAAACCGGCATGGTCGGGCTGAGTGGCGACACCAACGGCGTCCCAGGCGTGCCACCCGTGTTGACCGCCGACCTGGCGGGCGGTGCCTATCCTGCCGTGATGAATATTTTATTAGGCTTGCGCAAACGCGACCGCGAGGGCGTTGGCTGCCATCTTGATGTCTCAATGGCTGACAACCTGTTCCCGCTCATGTACTGGGGCTTAGGTAACGGTTGGGCTGCTGGCCAATGGCCGCGCGGTGGCGATGAACTGGTCACCGGTGGCAGTCCGCGCTATCAAATTTATCAAACCTCAGATCAAAAATTCTTGACGGCAGCGCCTTTAGAAGAAAAGTTCTGGGGCAATTTTTTAACGGTGCTGGGCGCAACCGAGTTGCAGCATGTCGACAACCCCGCATTGGTCAAGGCAAGCATCGCCAGGATCATTGCCCAGCACCCCGTTGCCTACTGGAACGCACGTTTTGCGGGGCAAGATACCTGCGTGTGTGAGGTCATCGGGCTTGAGCAAGCGGTGCAAGACCCGCACTTTCAGGCGCGCGGCGTGTTTAGTCGCACCATTGCAACCGCCTCAGGGAAAACCATACCCGCGCTACCAACCCCCATCAGTGCGGTATTCTTAGCAGCTGAACAAGCGCAAAACAGCCCCGATTTAGGGCAACACACGCAAGAAATTTTGAAATAAGCGCTCGTCCGCCCTTTACAATTGCAGCACAGAATCAAAAAAACAATCGGAGATCTTTGATGAAACTTGCCCGTAACTTAACCGCGCTCGCAACTCTGGTGGCAAGTGCGCTGCTCGTGACCCCCACGTCCGCACAAACGGTAAAGCCTTTTCGCATTGGCGCCCTTGTCGACATGTCTGGGATCTATTCCGCACACGGTGGCCCCGGCATGGTCACCGCAGTCAATATGGCGATTGAAGATTTCGGCGGTAAGGTTCTAGGTCGCCCGATTGAAGTCGTATCAGCAAATTACCAGAACAAAGTCGACATCGCTGCCGCCCGCGCGCGTGAATGGTATGACCGCGATGATGTCAATGTCATTATCGAATCCACAGACTCAGCGGCTGCACTCGCCTTACAAAAATTAGGCGTTGAAAAAAAGAAAATCACCATCTTTGCAGGATCGGCCTCTTCAGCACTGACCAATGCCGAATGCTCGCCTTATAGCGTTCATTACGTCTATGACACCTATGCGCTTTCAAACGGTACGGGTCTCGCAGTGACAAAGGGCGGCGGTGACTCTTGGTTTTTTATCACCGCTGATTATGCGTTTGGTCATGCACTCGAAAAAGATACAGCAGATGTCGTCGTGAAGAATGGCGGAAAAGTCTTGGGTGCCGTGCGTGCGCCCTTAAATAGCCCAGACTTTTCATCTTATCTTTTGCAAGGCCAGGCTTCTAAAGCAAAGGTCATTGGTTTGGCCAACGCCGGAACCGATGCTCAAAATTCAGTGCGCCAGGCCAGCGAGTTTGGCATTACCCAGGGCGGGCAAAAACTCGTCACCCTGCTGATGTTCTTGCATGACGTAAAAGGACTAGGCTTAAAAGTCGCTCAAGGTCTGCAATTTACGGATGGCTTTTATTGGGACTTTGACGATGACACTCGCGCGTTTGCCAAGCGTTTCTTTGCGCGCCATAAAGGCATGCCTTCTATGATTCAAGCTGGCGCCTACTCGGCCACCATGCATTATTTAAAAGCTGTCACTGCAGCCGGTTCAGACAACACCGAAGCCATCATGGCCAAGATGAAAGAGATGCCAATCAACGACTTCTTTGCTAAAAACGGCAAGATCCGCGAAGACGGTCGCATGGTGCACGACATGTACTTAGCCGAAGTCAAAAAACCAGCCGACTCAAAAGGCGATTGGGATCTCTTAAAAATCAATGCAGTGATCCCGGGCGACCAAGCCTTTCGTCCGCTTTCACAAAGCGTGTGTCCGTTAGTTAAAAAGCCCTCTTAATCCTCAGCCACTTACAAAAGAGATCACAGTCACATGAAAAAACTGACTTCTTCTTGGCTGATCACACTTGCAGCGCTGCTTCCGGGCGTTGCTGCTAGTGCAGATCCTTGGCCCAGCAAACCTATTCGCATCGTCGTGACTTTTGCTCCTGGCGGCACCTCAGATGTGATGGGCCGCGCAATTGCCCCACCCCTTTCAGCTGCGCTAGGGGTGCCGGTCGTTGTCGTGAACAAGCCAGGCGCAAATAGCATTATCGCGACCCAAGAGGTTGCACGCTCTGCACCCGACGGCAACACAATTGGTTTGTTTATCAGTGCACACGCGATCAATCCGTATATCGCCAAGAGTCTGCCCTATGACTCTAAAAAGGATTTCATTCCTTTGGCCATGTTGGCACTCATGCCGGGATTCTTAACCGTGAATCCCTCCGTACCCGCCAATTCAGTGCAAGAACTCATCGCACTTGCAAAAGCAAAGCCTGGCAGTCTGTCTTATGGCACACCCGGTGGTTTGACCTCAGGTCAGCTCTCGATGCAATACTTGATCAAACTCGCGGGCGTCAACATTGTTGAAATTCCCTACAAGGGTGGCGGGCCGGCCTTGGCTGACCTGCTCGCCGGTCATATCCAGATGTTGATTAACAGCCCCACCTCAACGATTCCGCACGTTAACAGCGGCAAGTTGCGCCCGCTCGCCACCACGGGCGCCGTGCGCCCTCCAGCACTCAAGGATGTACCTACCATTGCTGAATCAGGGTTTCCGGGTTTTGAGCTCTATGAGTGGTATGCCTTATTTTTACCAGCCGGCACACCCAAAGAGATCGTGACGCGCTTGCATAGCGAGGTCATGAAGGTGATGGCATCGCCCGAGATGGTTAAGCGCATCGCTGATATTGGGGCGCAAGGCAGCAATGACACGCCCGAGCAGTTTGCCCAATTCTTAGTCAAAGAAGACAAAGTCTGGGGTGATCTGGTTAAAGCGATTGGGATTCAACCAGAATAACTTCTGGCAACCTGTGCCGGTTCACGCTCGAAACGTGTCCGGCACCAGGTCGATGTTGTGGATCACTGACGAAAGCGTGTTCCGGCATCGATTGAAATCACATCACCACTGATGTATTTTGACATGGCATCTGAAGCAAAAAACACAGCAAGATTTGCAATTTCTTCGGGTGTCCCCATCCGTCCATAAGGCAGATTTGCCATCACTTTGGCATAGGCTTGGCGATCGGTATCGTTTCTGGGGTGCAACAGGCTCTCGGTTCGTGGCGTATGAATTAAGCCAGGATTAATGCCCACCACGCGCACCCCATGATTAACGGTCTCAGAGCCAAACGCCTTAGTAAAGGCGATCAGGGCTGCATTTGCCACTGAAGTGCCAATCGAGTTTGCGTTCAAGCGCTCACCTGCAATCCCAATAATGTTGATCATCACCCCTGATTTGCGGGCGATCATATGGGGGTACAGACTTCGGCTGAGCATGATCGTTGACATCACCTTGCCTTCGAAACTATCACGAAAATCAACGGGATCAATATTCAACAAACTGCCGCGCCCAATCGCTCCGGCCGAATTAATCAAAATCTCGGTCTCAGGGTAGGCCGCGGCAAGTGCCTCAGCACCGCCCGGCTCGGACAAATTGACTGACTCAATCAACACCTCGACCTTGTGTTCGGACTGAATTTTGCGGCGAGCCTCTTCTAAAGATGCTAAATCACGCGCAACAAGCCGCAACGGACAGCCCTCAGCAGCCAGCGCCTTCGCGATCGCGAACCCAATCCCTTTTGAGCCGCCAGTGACCAGAGCGACTTTGCCTTTAAGTTGATAGTCCATACCTCATCCTTATACGTGTAATGCTTGCTGAACAGTGATCTAAGCTCCATAATATTCGAGAATCCATTAGACGACCTGATGCCAACTCAATTTTCATAACAAGGCCCATCGTATGCCTCTCGTTAAATTCTTCGCAACCAGTTTGCTCACCCTGACTGCTCTGAGCACCTACAGCACACAGGCGCAAGTGATCGATGGCTATCCGAATCAACCTATAAAGCTCGTCGTACCGTTCCCGCCCGGCGGAGCCTCTGACATCATTGCGCGCATCGTTGGGCAACGTTTGGCCGAACACATGAAGGCCACGATCGTCATTGAAAATAAAGCAGGCGCCAATGGCAATATCGCCGCTGAGTATGTGGTGCGCTCAAAGCCTGATGGCTACACCTTGATCTATAACAGCTCATCGGTAGCGTTAAGCCCTGCCCTGTATAAAAATCTAAGCTTTGATGTCGAAAAAGATTTGGCTCCAGTCGTTCTGACAACCGTTGTGCCCATGTTATTAAACGTCAACAATTCGTTGCCCGTCACAAACCTCAAAGAGTTCGCAGCGCTGCTCAAGGCCAAGCCAGATTCGTTATCGTATGGTTCAGCAGGCGTGGGCAACATCACCCACCTCGCACCATTTTTGATGTTGCAAGAGTTAGGTCTCGTGGCCAATCACGTGCCTTACAAGGGCAGCGGCCCTGCCACGATCGGTTTAGTCGGTGGTGAAATTCAGTTTGATATGCAACCGATCTCAGTGGGCTTAGCCTACGCAAAAGAAGGGCGCGTAAGACCGATTGCGGTATCAACTCTGGTGCGTTCGCCTGCGCTTCCTAACGTACCAACGCTTGACGAAAGTGGCCTGAAGGGCTTTGAGCTCGGCGCGTGGCAAGCCATCATGGTGCCGGCCAAAACCCCACCTGCGATCATTAAGCGCTTGAACACAGAAATCATGGCAGTACTCATGAATCCCGTGACCAAAGAAAAACTGCTGTCGCAAGGCGCGCAAGTGTTGGGCTCGACACCCGAAGAATATGGCGCCTATCTGACCAGTGAAATCAAACGCTGGGATGCGGTCGTCAAAAGCAGCAAAACCGAACCCCAATGATGAAGTGCAAAATATTGTGTATCGTGACGGTCTATGATTCACATTATCGAACTTCGCTTACCGATTGATCATGCCCCCGAAGCGCTTTCGGCGGCAATCGTCCAGCGCTTAGGAATCTCAGATCAAGAGCTCTTAAAGACTGAAGTGTTCAAACGTAGTTACGACGCGCGCAAGAACAGCGCCCTGTCGTTTACCTATATTGTCGACGTTGAGGTTAAAAACGAAGCCGCCGTCCTCAAACGCTTTGTCGATGATCCTCAGGTACGCGCGACACCCGACACCAGTTATCACTTTGTGACGCGCGTCACAGCTTCAACACCTCGACCAACGCACAGGCCCGTGGTGGTCGGTTTTGGTCCGTGTGGAATTTTCGCGGCCTTACTGTTGGCACAAATGGGGCTCAAACCCTTAGTCCTTGAGCGCGGTAAAGCGGTGCGTGAGCGCACACAAGACACCTGGAAGCTCTGGCGAAAAAACGTCTTGAATCCTGAGTCGAACGTGCAGTTTGGCGAAGGTGGCGCCGGCACCTTCTCTGATGGCAAGCTCTACAGTCAAATCAAAGATCCAAAGTTTTATGGCCGCAAGGTGATTCAAGAATTTATCCAAGCAGGCGCACCTGAAGAAATTCTGTATGTGGCTAAGCCACACATCGGCACCTTCAGGCTAGTTGGGATTGTGGAAACCATGCGCGAAAAAATCATCGCGCTTGGTGGCGAAATTCGGTTTTCGCAAAAGGTCACTGGCTTTGATATCGAGGCGAATCAAATTCGCGGCGTGTTACTTGAAAACAGTGAGCATATTGCTGCCGATCATGTCATCCTGGCGCTTGGACATAGTGCGCGCGATACCTTTGAGGCCTTGCACGAGGCGGGTGTATACCTTGAAGCCAAACCGTTTTCGGTTGGGTTTCGAATCGAGCACCCACAATCGATGATCGATCGCGCGCGACTTGGGGCGCACGCGGGTAACCCTTTAATTGGTGCGGCCGACTATAAGCTCGTGCATCACGCTAATAACGGTCGCAGCGTATATAGTTTTTGTATGTGTCCCGGCGGCACCGTGGTCGCGGCCACTTCAGAACTCAACCGCGTCGTGACCAACGGCATGAGTCAATATTCACGTAACGAACGTAACGCCAATGCCGGCATTGTGGTCGGAATCACGCCTGACGATTACCCGGGCGGTCCGTTAGCTGGGATCGCTTTTCAACGCGCGATTGAGTCCAAAGCATTTGAACTCGGCGGTGGCACCTACGAGGCTCCGGGGCAATTAGTGGGCGACTTCTTAATGGGGCGCGCCTCAACCGCGTTCGGTAGCGTCACGCCCTCGTATAAGCCTGGCGTACACCTCACAGACTTGGCGAGTAGCTTGCCCAGTTATGCGATCGAAGCCATCCGCGAAGCTCTGCCCGCCTTTGAGAAAAAAATTAAAGGCTTCTCAATGCATGATGCCGTGTTGACCGGCGTTGAAACGCGAACATCATCGCCACTTCGCATCACACGCGGTGCAGATTATCAAAGTCTCAATATCAAAGGCCTGTACCCTGCAGGCGAGGGCGCAGGCTACGCCGGTGGCATTTTGTCAGCCGGCGTAGATGGTATTAAAGTCGCTGAGGCGGTGGCACTGAGTTTATTACCTCACTGATTCGTGCGACACCCATCCAAAACCATCAATCTACGCAGGCATCGCACGCGATAGTACCCGTCCTGGTCGTGCGCTTGTCGCTTTGCCCTGAGCCCAAACGACTTCGCCATTCACAATCACCGTATGAATCCCTTTTGCCAACGCGATTGGATTCTCATAGGTGGCGACCTCGTCGATCGTCGCTTCGTCAAACAAGGTTAAGTCAGCGAACGCGCCTTCTTTAATGACACCACGATCGGTCAAGCCAAAATTCATAGCAGTTAGGCCCGTCATTTTGTGCACCGCTGTTTCAAGCGAAAACAGTTTGAGCGAACGTCGATAATGGCCCAGCACGCGCGGAAAGGTTGACCACAATCTAGGATGCGGAGAAGCATCGTGCGGCAACCCATCCGAACCAATCATGGTTGGGCCAAATTGCAAAATCTTTTGTACATCCCCTTCATCCATTCTGAAATAAATTGCACCAGCTGGTAGCAGCTTGGCGACCGCTTCTTTTTCTGAAAGACCCATTTGCTTGGCAATCTTGTCGAGATCTTGCCCAGCATATTGAGGAAACGGCTTGGACCAGGTTACGATGACGCGCGAAGAGGTCTCGGCACGGCTATAGGACAACACCGTTGAGCCCGCCGTATAAGGATAACAATCC
>CALQNE010000101.1 GCA_943331855.1 Bordetella parapertussis | reverse complement strand
TACTGAATTATGGCGGCATCGTTTGGGTTGGGTCACTGAATCGATTTATTGAACGCTTACCAATTCGTTAGTGCCACTCAAACAAAACAGAGACTTGGCCACTGCTGGCTTGCTGTTGACCTAGTCTCTGCGGCAAGCAGACTTTAGCGCTATTGCATCGCTTTTTGCACACTTGCGATATTTTATCTATCACTTCAAGTCGAGCCTCCAGGCCTTGCGACGGCTGCCTAATGGGGCGAAAGCCGCGCCCTATCTCTTCTTTTATTCGCTTAATTGAGCACGGTTGCGTTCAATGAAGCCGCCCAGTTTTACGCGTTGGGCCTCTAAAAAGGTACCAAAGTCTTTAGGCGTCATCCCACCTGCAATCACGCCAAGCCCTGCAAAACGGTCGCGAACATCCGGTTCGGCCAGCACCGCCCTCACATCGGCCGAGAGTTGCTCCTGAATAGCGTTAGGCGTGGCGCTTGGCACCATGAGCCCATACCAGGCTGTCATGTCAAAGTTCGGAAGCCCAACATCGGTTGCGCTAGGAAGATCCCAACCAGGCATTCTTTCTTTTTGACCCATGAAAAGCGCTTTGACTCGGCCACCATCTGCGTGAGGTTTAAAGACTGCGCCTTCAAAGATGCCATCAATCTGTTTGCCGATTAAATCGTTTAAGGCTCCGATACTGCCCGACTTGTAGGGCGGAAACGCCATTTCAATGCCGGTTTGATTGGCGAACTCAAGCGCGGCAAGATGCATGCTGGCCCCAATCGTTGAGATGCCAAAGTTCATTGGGCGATTTTGTGCTTTTGCGTAGGCGATGTATTCAGCGACAGTGGTCGCGGGAACATCGCTGCGAACCATCAGGGCTAACGGGTAGCGACCAAGCGAGCTAACCGGTGCCAAATCTGAAGTTTTATAAGGCAGCTCTTTGATTAAGAACTGGTTGGTAATCCAGGCAAAGGCGATATACAAAATGGTGTAACCATCTGGCTTAGCCTTGGCAACAATATTTGTGCCAATGACAGTTTGTCCGCCTGCGCGGTTGTCAACGACAACGGGTTGACCCCATCTTTTGCTAAGCGCTTGTGCCACCACACGGGCTTGGGCATCTGAACTGCCGCCCACGCCAAACGGCACGACGATAGTCACAGGCTTGTCCGGAAACGCTGCATTTGCGGCGGTTGTGATCAATCCAAAGATGGCAAGCATTGCACCGAGTACGATGTTTTTTGTTGTTTGTTTAACGGGGTGTTCCATGTTGCCTCTCCAGTTAATGTTGGTAAGTCCTTCTGGTTATCGTTCACTATCCTAGACGATCAGACCCAGCTTTGCAGCATCTTAATAAAATTAAGTAATACTTTATTTTATGTGAATATCAGTTTTCACGAAGGATTTCGCGTCTAAGTAGGAATATAGGGTGATACCAGAGTTAATACGCATTGCGTATTAAACTTGCGGAGTTGGCATTTTTGCCGCTTCAAACGCTTGAGATATGTTTTTGCAGGCTGCATTTTTTGTTCGCACGGCCACCTTGACGGCAATGCTCTGCGCGCTGGTTGGGTGCATCACGTTAGGTCCAGATTACGATCCTCAGCGCGCGACCGCGGTGCCGAATCAGCCTAACGTGTGGCAACCGCCCGTAGCGCATGACGGCAGCCCTACTGCATTGAAAGATTGGTGGAGTCAGTTTGGTGACCCCACACTTGTAGATTTGATTGTTGCGGCGCAAGAGCAAAGTCAGACCATGGCTCAGGCTGCTGTGCGAATCGCACAGACGCGCGCTTTGCTAGTCACGTCGACTGCAGCCGCCTCTCCGGTTGTGAATGGCTCGGCGGGCTTGACCCGTGGCACCTACCAGATCGGTGGGCCCGTGGTTTTGGCGACGATTAATCAAGCGCAAGTGCAGGCAAGCTGGGAGCTCGATTTGTTTGGTGGCCTGGCGCGCGGCAACGAAGCCGCTCGTGCAAGGCTCGAGGCTCAGTTGGCTAATTGGCATGACGCACGCATTTCGGTTGCTGCGGATACCGCAAATATTTATACCAACTATCGCACCTGCGAGCAGCTGGTTGCTTTGGCGTTTGCCGATAGCACCTCGCGGGCTCGAACTGCGAAACTCACTGAACAGTTGGCAGCTTCGGGGTTTCAGTCACCCGCCAATGCGGCTTTGGCGCGGGCGAGCGCGGCCGAGGGGCAGGGTCGCTGGGTCGGGCAGCAGGCTGACTGTGATTTATTGATTAAAGCAATAGTTGCTTTAACCGGATTGGCTGAGGGCGATTTACGTCAGCGGCTAACACCTCTGGCCGCTCAACTGCCAAGTGCTAGGGTGCCGCTGATACAACAAGTACCCGCACAAGTATTGTTGCAGCGTCCCGATCTGGCTGCCGCTGAGCGCGAGTTGGCGGCGGCGAGTGCCGACATTGGTGTGCGTGAGGCAGAGCGGTTTCCACGTCTTTCTCTTTTGGGCAACATAGGGCCGTTAGATTTCAGTACGACCGGCTTATCGATTAGCGCGACCTCTTGGTCGATTGGCCCGACCCTTACGATGCCGTTTTTTGATACAGGTCGTCGTGCCGCCAATTTAGACGCAGCAAAAATTGCCTACGAGGCTGCCGAGATTAATTACAGAAGTCAGGCTCGTCGGGCGGTACGCGAGGTTGAAGATGCCTTGATTCGATTAAATAGCTTGGCTTTGCGGGATGCAGAAGCTGAAATTGCCTCAAAAGGTTATCGCGAATCTTTGATCGCGGCTGAGAATAAATTTAAATTTGGACTAGCGAGTATTCTTGATCTTGAAGAGGTCAGGCGTTTGTCGGTTAATGCCGACAATATTTTGGCTTCAGTGCGCCGTGATCGCGTTAATGCAATGATTGCCCTGTACCGCGCGGCTGGTGGTGGCTGGACTGTTGCTGAAACCACCGCCTTGAATGGACTCGCAAAAGCCGCCCTAAAAGATATGACTATAGGTACCTCAACACCATGACATTGTCTCTGCGCTCTACGCTTAAGCTGCGTGTGTTTATTTTCTTTCTCGGTGCGGCAAGCTTAAGCTTGCCGACACATGCAGCGCGGGTGAATCAGGCTGCAGCCCGTGCGGGTTTGACTGTGACAGTGACTCAGCCCGTGGTTACGCAAATCGCGTCAGTCATTTCTGCAAACGGTAGTGTCGCAGCATGGCAAGAGGCGTTGATCGGGGCTCAGGTAGGCGGCTTGCGCATGGCTGAAGTGCTGGTGAATGTTGGCGATATAGTCAAACAGGGTCAGTTATTGGCCGCCTTCGCAACAGACACGGTCCTGGCCGACTTAGCTGTACAAAAAGCGCAACAATCTGAAGCAACAGCGGCATTAGCTGACGCCAAGGCAAATGCTGCGCGCGCGCGCAGTTTAAAAGATTCAGGAGCCCTCTCGGCTCAACAAATTAGTCAATATTTGACTGCCGAGCAAACTGCGCAAGCGCGGCTCGAAGCCACCGCAGCGCACGTCAAGGTGCAAGAGTTACGCGTGAAGTACTCAGAGGTGCGCGCGCCCGACGACGGCGTGATCTCGATGCGACAAGCTAACATCGGGTCGGTGGTGCCAGCGGGCACCGAACTCTTTCGGATGGTTCGTCAGAGTCGTCTTGAGTGGCGGGCGGATGTAACGTCTGAAGAGCTGGGTCGTATTAAGGTTGGAATGGCAGTCAGTGTGTTTCCGGCGAGCTTGCCTAAAGGCGCTGTACCCTTGGTGGGCACGGTGCGAGTCATTGGGCCAACGGTTGACCCTCAGGCGCGCACCGCTGTTGTTTTTGTTGACTTGCCCAAAAATCCAAACGACGAACCTCCCGTACGGGCTGGGATGTTTGCCAGCGGGCAATTTCAACTGGGTTCAACGCAAGGCCTCACCTTACCGCAAGAGTCGGTAGTGATGCGTGACGGCTTTAGCTATGTTTTTAAAGTGGCTGAGAATCAGCGCGTGGTGCAAACGAAAGTGAGCGTCGGACGGCGCGTTGGTGCTCGGGTTGAGGTACTGACAGGCGTCACAGTACAAGACAAGATTGTTGAGTCAGGTGCGGGATTTTTAACTAATGATGATTTGGTCGCTGTTTCTGCAACGACTCAGGCCAAATAGGCGTACGCATGAATTTCTCGGCTTTTTCAATTCGCAATCCCATACCAGCGATTCTGCTTTTTATTCTGTTATCGATCGCGGGGGTGTTGTCCTTTAAAGCCATCGGTGTTCAAGATTTTCCAGATATTGAATTGCCCATTGTGACGGTCGAGGCTCAGTTGCCGGGAGCCGCACCCGCAACACTTGAGACTGAGGTGGCTCGTAAACTTGAAAATTCAATTGCGACGCTTCAAGGCATTAAGAATCTCTACACCAAAATACTAGAAGGGATGGTTGTTATCACAGTTGAATTCGTACTTGAAAAAGATGCGATGGAGGCCGTGAACGATGTACGCGATGCCGTGACGCGTGTGCGCGCTGAGTTGCCAGCCGATGTACGTGACCCAACAGTGTTGCGCACAACAACTGCAGGTAAGCCGTTGTTGACGTATGCCGTGGCTTCAAAGCAAAACGATGAAGAGGCTTTGTCCTGGTTTGTTGACAATACCGTGGCCAAGCAATTATTGACGGTCAATGGCGTTGGGCGCGTCAAGCGCATGGGTGGACTCATACGCGAAATTCGAGTCGAGCTCGATCCCGCTCGGATGGCTGCACTGAACGTCACTGCAGCAGAGGTTTCGCGCCGCTTGCGGCAAATTCAGCAAGAGGCGCCCGGCGGCCGCGGCGATGTCGGTGGCGCAGAACAAGCGGTTCGCACAATTGCCACAGCGAATACGGCAGATGATTTAGGAAAACTTGATTTTCCGCTACAAGATGGCCGACGCGTGCGCTTAGACCAGATTGCGAAGGTGACCGATGCGACGGCGGAGCGTCGTTCGGTGGCGTTGGTGAATGGCGAGTCGGTTGTGGCATTTGAAATTATGCGCAGCAAGGGCGCCAATGAAGTTTCGCTTGCTCACGATGTCCGCGACGTGATCCAAAACTTGCGCGCAGCGCGACCTGATATTCAAATCACTGAGCAGATTGATAACGTAGAAAAAACGGAAGAAAACTTTAATGGCTCAATGCATCTTTTGTATGAAGGTGCCATTCTGGCTGTGATTGTCGTTTGGTATTTTTTGCGAGATTGGCGCGCAACGATTGTGTCAGCGGCGGCTTTGCCCTTGTCAATCTTGCCAGCCTTCTTAGGCATCTATCTGTTTGGGTTTACGCTCAACATGGTGACCTTGACGTCTTTGGCTTTGGTTGTGGGTATCTTGGTTGATGATGCAATCGTTGAGGTTGAGAATATCGCTCGGCATTTGCGGATGGGAAAAACACCATTTCAGGCAGCACTAGAAGCGGCGGATGAAATCGGCCTGGCAGTGATCGCAACAACCTTCGCCCTGGTCGCTGTTTTTTTACCCACCGCCTTTATGGCGGGCGTCCCTGGTAAGTTTTTTAAACAATTCGGCTGGACTGCCGTATTGGCGATTTTGGCCTCACTGCTCGTCGCGCGTTTGTTAACACCAATGATGTCGGCATACATCATGAAAGCGGTTCCGCAGTCTGAACGTGAACAAACAGATGGCTGGGTGATGCGTCGCTATTTGAGTGCGGTGCAGTGGTGCTTGTCGCATCGCTTATTGACGCTGGTCTTGTCCACACTTTTTTTTGCAGGTTCGATTGCGTTAGTACCATTGTTACCAAAGGGTTTTGTACCCCCAGCGGATCGTGCACAAACCTTGGTCAATATTGAACGTGCACCAGGGAGCACCCTGCATGAGACGTTCTTGGCAGCAGAGCGGGCCCGGCTCAAACTCGGTGCCATCCCAGAGGTCGTCAAAGTATTCAGTTCGGTGGGTGCGGGCGTTTCGGGTGATGCCTTTGCCCGTGGTGCAGCCGCTGAAGTTCGTAAGGCATCGTTAACGGTCACCTTAAAACATCGTTCGGATCGTAAAAAAAATCAGCAAGAAGTTGAAGCAGACATTCGTGAGTTGTTGTCACGCGAACCCGGCGTGCGTGTCACGGTGGGGCCTCAAGATGTAGGGGTGAAAATGCAAATCGTGCTGCAGAGTGAAGATCCGTTGGCGCTTAGTGCTGCTGCGCATGTGGTCGAAGGCGAGTTGCGCGGTTTGAAAGGTGTTGGAAACGTGTTGTCTTCGGCGAGTCTGGTGCGTCCTGAATTGATTGTGCGCCCTGATTTTGCACGCGCAGCCGATTTGGGCGTGACGGCGCAGAGTATTGCTGAAACCCTGCGGGTAGCCACCAGCGGGGACTATGACGTTAGCTTGCCTAAATTGACCTTGTCTGAAAGGCAAATTCCTATTCGAGTGAAATTGCCCGATGCTGCGCGTGCGGATATCGATGCCTTGGCACGTTTAACGGTGCCTGGACGTTATGGCCCAGTTTTGCTGGGTAATGTTGCCACGCTAACGATGGACAGTGGGCCCGCACAAATTGATCGTTTGAATCGTAGTCGCAACGTGGTGCTTGATGTTGAATTAGGAGGCCGACAGCTGGGCGAAGTCTATGCTGAAGCGATGGGGCTACCGAGTCTGCGCAATCTGCCGGCTGGCGTGCGTCAAACAGAGTTGGGTGATGCGAAAGAAATGCAAGCCCTGTTTGCAAGCTTTGGCTTGGCGATGGCGATTGGCTTGTTGTGTATTTATATGATTTTAGTTTTACTATTTCATGATTTTTTACAGCCGATCACAATTCTTGGTGCATTGCCACTTTCGATTGGTGGCGCCTTTGTCGCTTTGTTGGTAACTGGAAAAAGCTTTTCAATGCCATCACTGATCGGTTTGATTATGTTGATGGGTATTGTGACTAAAAACTCAATTCTGTTAGTTGAATATGCGATTGTTGCGCGGCGCAGTGGTATTTCAAGAACAGAGGCGCTGCTTGATGCTTGCCACAAGCGGGCGCGTCCGATTGTGATGACGACGATTGCGATGATTGCTGGAATGTTTCCGATTGCTATTGGCTGGGGCTCAGATCCAAGTTTTCGCTCGCCGATGTCGATCGCGGTGATGGGTGGCTTGTTGACCTCGACGGTACTAAGCTTGTTGGTGATCCCAGCCTTATTCACCTATATTGATGATCTTGCCGAATGGTTGCAGCGCATAAAGAATCGATTGATGCGCAACGCCTAAAGGCGTCGCGCGCCGATTCTTGTTGCGCTAGCCTTTGCGCATCGTATAAAAAACAGGCCCCTGTTCTTGAAAGTCGACCCAACCCTTGCGCAAAGCCATGAGTTTATATATGGCGCCAAGGGGGATGTAGGGCACTTGATCGAAAACTTGAACTTGAATGTCTTGGCATAGCGCTTTACGTTGTTCGGGGGTGGCCGCGTAAAACCAATCAGTACGCAATTTTTCGATTGTTGGATTAGTGGGCCAACCGAACCAAGCTTGCTTACCCGTGCCCCGAATGCCGAGATTGCTGGTGGGATCCAGATTGCTTGTGCCAGTCATCGCAGTGAAACCCACGTTCCAGCCACCCGAGGCTGGCGGCTCTTGGCTGTTGCGTCGTTGTAGATAACTTCCCCAATCCATTGAACGTAAGTCGACTTTCAAATCTAATTTTTTAAACAAATCAGCCGTCACTAAAGCAGACGCGTGGTGAGTCGGCGAATCGACGGGATCAAGCAAGACAATTGCTTGGCCGTTGTAGCCGGCCTGTTTAATAAGCGAGCGGGCGAGTGCGAAGTCGCGTTTTCCAGTCAGCTTGTCTAACCCTGCAGTCGTTGCCATTGGCGTGCCGGGTGCCCACACCCCCACCTTGTCATTCCAGTATTCAGGAAACTCAGAGCCATTTGCTGCAGTCATATATTCTGTCTGATTCACGACGGCCAGAATCGCACGACGCATCAGGATATTGTCGAAGGGAGGGTGAAGATGGTTAAACCGCATGATTGCAATCGAGGGCAAATCACTTTTGATGAGCGTGATGGCTTTATCCTTACGCAAGATGGGTAAGAAGTCGTTGTCAATCGCCTCGATACCATCGACTTCGTTGTTTTGCAGTGCCGCGACCGCCGTGGCGCGATCATTGATGACATGCCATTTGATGTCTGTCACGTGCGCAATTTTTGGGCCAGCCGTATTACGCGCGACCCCGTCTTTGCGTGGAACATATTCATTAAATTTTTCGTAGATCACTTGCGAACCAGAAATCCATTTCTCGGCAATAAACCGATAAGGCCCACTGCCAATCATTTCTTTGACTGGGACATTGTCAGGCGTGTTTGCCAAACGTTCGGGCATGATCGAAGCTGACGAGCCCGAAAGAGAGTACATGAGCAAAGGAAATGGTTTGCTGAGGGTGATTTGAATGGTGCTTTCAGAGATTGCCTTCATCTCTTGAATTAATTCAATCAGCGTTTGCCCCAGCGGATTACGTTTACCAAATCGCTTAATACTTGCGATGATGTCTTTACTGGTCACGGGCGAGCCATCGTGAAATTTCAAGCCATCGCGTAGTGTGATCTTCCAGGTCAGGTCATTATTTTCGACAGACTGGCTACCGACCATTTGCGGTTGTGGTTGATAGTTGCCGTCTAAGCCGTAGAGCGTGTCAAAAACTTGTAGCGCGTGGCAGGCTGTGATGGTTGCGGTCGTAAACATGGGGTCAAGCAGGGCAAGATCATTCTCGGGTACCCAGCGCAGCAGCGTTTTACCTGTTTGCGCAAAGCTAGATGTCGGCAGCTGAGCAAGCCCGGCTGCGGCACCAGAACTCAGGATGAAGGTTCTGCGATCCATGGTGTGTTCCTATGATAAGTAAAGTAAAAATTAGCTCTCACTTGACGGGCGTTTAAACCAGACGAGTGATAACAATAAAGCCAAGAGTGTCAGCGCGAGTGCACCCGCACCAAAAAGCGCGGTGACTTCTGTGTCTCGCCGTTCAAGAGAGAACTTGCTAGACAAGTGACGGTACACCTCTTTTAAGTCTTGAGAGTTACCGGCCCGATAGAATTCACCCTCAGTAATTTTTGCGATGGCTTGAAGGGCCTGTTCATCGACACGCGCATAAAAAGATGAGCCTTCCCAACCAGGAATGAAGCCGTTTGGCGTGCCAAAGGCGACTGTGTAGACACGCACACCCCGTTGGGCCGCTTGTTTGGCGGCAGCCAAGGGATCGGGCCCATTGGTGCGTCGACCATCGGATAACAAGATGATTGCGCCGTTTGAATATGAGCCTGGAGGAACAGGTGCGGGGGTGGGTGATGGTGGAGTCGTGGGCTTGCGTTCTGCGAGTGGTTTGCTGCCCCAGCGACCAAACTCTTCACCGTAGATGGCGGCCTGTAGGTCAACACCAGAGTTGGGAAGCAAGGTGGCTAAGGCGAGTAATAAGCCGCTACCTGTCGCGGTTCCGCGTTGTAATTGAAAACGGTCAATCGAGGCGACCAAGGCTTCGCGTTCGTCTGTGATTTGCTGAACCAACTGTGCAGTGCCTGCAAAGGAAACGATGCCGACGCGCATGTTGTTGGGTAATTCATTTAAAAATTCTTTAACTGTTGCTTGAGCGGCCTGGATCCGATTGGGCTCAACGTCTTCGGCCAACATACTGCGCGAGACGTCTACCGCGAGGACGAGTGTCATGTAATCTGCAGGCAGCGTGACCTGGGCCGTAGGTCTTGCGAGTCCGATTACCGCAGCGCCGACAGCCAGCCAGAGTAAGGCTGGGGGTGTATGGCGACGCCAACTGTTACTACGGCCAAGTGCTTGCCGAATAATCGTCAGATTAGGATACGTGTAGGCAAAACGACGTCTGCGCTTAAGCAACCATAGGTAGCCAAAGGGCAGCGCTAGCACTAAAACGAAACACCATAAAAAGTGTGGCCAAATAAAGTGCATGAACGCATCAGTAGAGTTATGATGAACCATCACTTTATCACCGCTTGACGGGATTAGGTTTTTTATGAAACGGGCCGCGTTCTATAGCCGTCGTTCAAGCTCAGGACTTAAATTGCCTGAGGAGCCGGTTGCGGCTCGAGCATCCTCGGCGACTGTCGAGGCGGCGCCCAAACGGTTTGCCTGGCGAAAATCTTACGAGCGGTTTGGTTTGTTATTGGCTGGCGTCGCGCTGGCGTTCTCACTGCTTTTTGTTCGGGATTATGTTCAACCACTTCGCCCCGAATTGACGCAAGAACAAATTGACGCTGCGGTCTTGCATACCCTGGCAACAAAAGACTTACCCGCCCGCGCCGCCCGCGCCGCTGCACTCATCGCGCCATCGATTGTGCGAATTCGAGGTGACATACTGGATGCCAAGGGCACGCAAGTGGGGGATGATGAACTTGGTGTTGGCACCGGAGTTGTCATCAAAGAAGACGGCACGATTTTAACCAATCTGCATGTCGTCTCGGCCTCACCACGCCTGGTGGTGACCTTCGCAGACGGTCTAGAGTCTCCAGCAGAACTTGTGTCGGTCCAGCGCGACAAAGACCTCGCCGTGATTAAACCTCTGAATATCCCAGATGATCTACAGCCAGCCACCATGGGATCTAGTCAAAATATTGTTCCTGGTGATGACGTCGTGGTGGTGGGGTTTCCTTTCGGGATGGGACCTTCGGTTTCCGCTGGTGTGATTTCTGGCTTAAATCGAACCTTCAAGCCTGCGGAGGGCCCACCACTGACGGGGCTCATCCAGTTTGATGCCGCAGCGAATCCAGGCAACTCGGGGGGGCCTTTGATCAACATGGCCGGAGAGGTATTGGGGATTGTGACTGCGATTTTGAATCCGACCAGGGTGCGAACATTTATTGGAATTGGCTTTGCCATTACGATAGAAAGCGCAGGTGTGGCCTTGGGGATGCCCCCGTTTTAACTTTAATTTAAAAGAATTGAACCGACGAGAAGCCTATGAATAGCGAACCGCAAGCCTGGAATCGTGGCCAGTCCGCCCAACCCGTTCAAGAGACTGCGCTCTTGATGGAGCGCGTGTTGTATGAGGTTAAACGCGTGGTGGTTGGACAAGACCAGTTTTTAGAGCGCATGCTCGTTGCGATTTTGGCGCAAGGCCACTTATTGATTGAGGGTGTGCCAGGCCTGGCCAAAACCTTAACCGTCAATACCTTGGCCAAGGCGATTCGAGGCTCTTTCAAGCGCATTCAATTTACGCCAGATTTATTGCCTGCAGATTTGGTGGGTACCCAAATTTACAATCAAAAGACGAGTGAATTCAGCACGGTACTAGGCCCAGTCTTTGCAAACCTTTTACTGGCCGATGAAATTAATCGTGCGCCCGCGAAGGTTCAAAGTGCCTTGCTTGAGGTCATGCAAGAAAGACAAGTCACCATTGCGGGTCAAACGCACAAAGTGCCATCCCC
>CALQNE010000100.1 GCA_943331855.1 Bordetella parapertussis | reverse complement strand
GAAGAGTATCAGGCAGGACGAATACCCAAGGTTTTTTGCGAATCGGACGATCCGGATCGTCTGGTACCTTTGGTCACGAGCGTTGATGATTTCATGATTGCGGTCACGGGCGATCCCTTGCGGACCAACGCATACGTGTTTTCACATAATGGTCGTCTGGGCTACCCCGTTGCCGCGTCAATCGAATTACCTTCTGGCTGGAACTTTTAAAACCTGATCGGTCTAGAATAGAGAAAAAGGAGTCGAACATGAGTCTTTTAAATACTGCGCAAAAATTGTATGTCCTGCATCCTGGGGTTGAAGCCCATACTCCAGTAAAAAATCCACACGATCTGATTCCCGAAGGCGGTCGCGAGCATGGACAACGTCAACTCGCCCCGCGGCTCGCAAGCTTGGTGGGCAAACGATTGGCCCTGCTCGACAATAACAAAGTCAACGCGCGCGAACTACTCACAGCCTTCGGCGCGCAATTGAAGCGCTTGGGCGTGAGCGACATCAAGATGTGGCGCAAACCGACTTCGGCTGCTGCAGCACCCTTCATATCTGAGATCACTGCATGGAAACCCGATCTGATGCTCACGGCCTCAGGCGACTGAGGGTCGTGCTCGTCGTGGAGTGTCCACGACTCGCACACGATAGAGTCTCTCGGGATTCCAACCGTGACGTTTTGCACCCAGCCATTTCGTGGGATCGCGGCGACACGTTCAAAATCTTTGGGGTTGCCTGGCCTGCCCATCCTATTAATCGATCATCCACTCGCAAACCGTACCCTGCCAGAAATCGATGTCATCGCACAAGAACGGTTAAGCGATGTCGTGCAATTTTTGACTGGTCTACCCAAAACTTAAGTCCAAGCCTGCACCTAAAGTCGCGAGTCGTTCAACAGATGGAGGGCTCGTGATGAGCACCAGCGCAACAGTATTAGAGCTAGAAACATCGCCTGATTCATTGCAAGATTACTTCGAGCAACAGGGTTGGACGGACGGCCTACCGGTCGTCCCGCCAACGCCAGAGCGCGTCGCCGCGATGGTTGCTGGAAGTGGCCTGCCCGCCACCGCCGAAATTGCCGCGATTGCCCCCGGCTATGCCCTATGCAGTGTTGAAAAACTCGCGATTAATGCGGTCATGGCTGGCTGTCTTCCAAGTTACATGCCCGTGCTCGTTGCGGCACTCAAGGCGCTCAGCGTGCCTAGCTTTAACTTGTCGGGCGTTCAGTCAACCACTCATCCAGTCGCACCAATGCTCGTGATCAATGGACCGATCCGACACCACATTGCCTTGAACTGTCAGTCGAATGTTTTTGGCCAGGGCTTTCGTGCCAATGCGACGATCGGACGTGCGGTTCGCCTCGTCTTAATGAATCTTGGACAAGGTATTCCAGGAAAAACGGACATGGCCACCCACGGTACACCCTGTAAATTCAGTTTTTGTGCTGGCGAAAATGAAGAGCAAAATCCCTGGGATCCCTTTCATGTTGAACATGGCATGGCACTGAGCGACAGCAGCGTGCTCGTACACGCAGCGGAGTCGCCCCATAATGTTCAGGATCATGCCAGTGCAAATGCTGCTGAATTATTACTGATGATTTCGGATGTGATGATGACGGTGGGTGGCAACAATATGAGTTCGGGTGGTGAAATGCTTCTGGCATTGGGCCCCGAACACGCTGCAATATTAGCCAAACACGGGATGAGTAAAGAAGATATTCGGCAAGATCTACACACGCGCATGCGACTTCAATTAAGTCGTGTTAGTGAAGGCTGTCAAGAATGGTATCGAACAAAACGCAAAACGTTTAATGTTGCTCCGGGAACGACCCATATTCCGTATTTGGACGAGGCCTCCCAAATTCAGATCATTGTGACCGGCGGCCAAGGTTTGCACTCCATGGTCATTCCAAGTTTTGGTATTTCGCATTTTGCACTTGAGAAAATCACTTCGTAAATAATGATCGTTGCTACAGCGGGTCATATCGATCATGGCAAAAGTACGCTTGTTAAAGCGCTGACGGGGGTCGATACAGATCGTTTGCCAGAAGAGAGAGCCAGAGGAATCTCAATCGATTTAGGCTTCGCCTACCTCTCGCTTGCTTCAACGCCAACGATTGGCTTTGTTGATGTACCGGGCCACGAGCGATTCGTGCGTAACATGCTGGCCGGTGTCTGCGGCATTGACTATGTCATGCTGGTGGTAGCCGCCGACGATGGTGTGATGCCACAAACAGTCGAACACTTAAGCATTGTGAACTTACTTGGCGTTCAGGCAGGCGTTGCCGTACTGACCAAAGTTGATCGCGTATCCACTGAACGGGTTGCCGAAGTACGTCAACAAGTACACGCGTGTCTACAGGACACAAATTTTTCGGGTATCGAAATTGTCGAATGTTCGGCCCCCACACAAACGGGTATCTCTGAGTTACGCAATCGCCTGGCGCAAGCCGCTCGCGAACTTCATCCTAAAAAACTAGAGGGTCAATCCTTTCGGTTTGCAATCGATCGATCGTTTTCCATTGTGGGTAGTGGAACTGTCGTCACCGGGACGGTTTTTGCCCACCAAGTTCGGGTGGGAGACCGCTTAACGGTATCCCCGCCTGGTAACAATGTGCGCGTACGTGGTATTCACAAAAATAGTATTGCCGCCACCGAGGCAAAGGCTGGCGAACGCTGTGCACTCAACATTGTGGGCGTTAGCACGGCAGAGTGTGGCCGCGGTAACTGGCTGGTAGCACCCACCCTGCACGCTCCCACGACACGCTTGGATGTACGCTTGACCGTCCTAAGCACAGAAGTACACTGGCTGGCGCATTGGACTCAGGTGCACCTGCACGTCGGCACCACTGAAGTCGTTGCGCATGTCTCAATTCGCAGAGCTGGCGCGTTGGCGCCTGGTGCAACGGGCCGCGCACAATTTGTGCTGAGCCATTCGATCGCCTGCGTAAGTGGTGATCGCTTCATTGTTCGCGATCAATCGGCGCAACGTACCATCGGCGGAGGCATTGTGCTCGATCCGTTCGCCCCGCGACGCGTGCGGCACAGGCTCCTCAGAGATAACGAGCTTGATGCCTTGAGCCTGACTGAGCCAGCGGCAGCGCTCGCTGCTATGCTCGCTTGCCATGGTCAAACAGGGTTTGACGTTGATCAATTTGGGCGTGGTATGAATATTGATCAGGCAGAATTGTCTGCAATGCTCGCACAATTAAACGCACGCGTCATTGCAAAAGAGCCGACCTATGTGCTCTTAAACGATGCATATACGAAACTCACCGAACAGATTTTGACAGTGGTACGGCAGCATCACCGTCTTCAACCTCAGTCAGCGGGGATCAATCTAAAAGAGCTACGTCAGCGATCAGCACAGCAAATGAAAGCGAGTGTCTTTTTATCGTTTTTGAAAAACCTGACTGCAGAGAAAAAAATTGTCATCCTTGGCGCTGTCGTCGCCTTGACCGCGCACCAATCAACGGCGAATTCGTCCGATCAACTGATGTGGCAAAAAATCCAACCCGCGCTCATGACCGCAGGATTCAAGGCCTTAACGGTCGAGGCTTTAGCGCAAAGCGCTGGCTTGAAAACATTGGTGCTCAATGAATTGTTGCATCGAAAAGCAAAAGAAGGCGAACTCTACCGAGTACCTTCAAATCGTTTTTATACCCGTGCAACTTTTATTGAATTTTCAAAATTGGCAAAGCAGTTAGCCCTCGCCAATTCAGAGCAAACATTTATTGCTGCACAATTTCGCGATATTGTTGGGGTGAATCGCACGCTTGCAATTGAAATTCTTGAAGTGCTTGATCGGCTAGGCATCACCCAACGCGTCGGTGATGCCCGTAAGCTTTTCAAATCAATCGAAAGCGTATTTGGTCCGCAGTAACCTCGCGTACGCAGTTTATTGATTAACAATCTTTGCGTCTTTGATGACTTGCGCCCACTTTAGCGTCTCTGCTTCAATAAATGCTTTAAAAGCTTCAGGTGTACTGCCTGCAGGGTCAGCTCCATTACTTGCTAATTTTTGTTGAATCTCGGGCATCGCAAGCACTTGATTAATCGCGAGGCTAAGCTGCCGCACAATGGGTTCGGGTGTTCCTGCAGGCACCATGGCACCGCTCCAGGAGGTTGCCACGTAGCCGTCGAAACCCACTTCGATCATGGTGGGAACATCAGGTAACAGTGGGCTACGCGCGGGGCTGGTCACGGCTAGCGCCCTGAGTTTGCCCTGCTTCACGTGTTCAATCATTCCGGGCATTGTCGGAAATGCAACCTTTACCGTACCACTTAACAAATCCACGATTTGAGGGCTCGTCCCTTTGTACGAGATGTGCACCAACTCGATACCTGCTCTTGATTTAAACCATTCAGCGGCTAAATGGGGAGACCCCCCTGTGCCCGAAGAGCTATAACTGAGCTCGCCTGGATGCGCTTTAATATAAGCGAGCAATTCCTTGACGCTGTAAACCGGTAAAGAGGGATGCACTAATAAAAAACTGGTCACCGACGTTGCTTGCGACACGGCAACAAAATCTTTAAACAGGCTATAGCTAAGATTTGGAAACAATGAAGCGCTGACTGCTGTACCAATTGAGACCCAAAAAATGGTGTAGCCATCAGGCGCTGCGCGCGCCGCGATTTCTGCACCGATGTTGCCACTCGCGCCCGGTTTATTTTCAATCACAACGGGTTGACCTAATACTTCTGAAAGCTTTTGGCCCACTATTCGGGCAGGAACATCGGTTGACCCGCCAGGTGGATAGCCGACAATAATCTTGAGCGGTTTGCTGGGAAAGCTTTGCGCCTGCACATTCAAGAAGCTGAGTGCCGCGCATAGACTCACCAGTACAGCACCCCAAAAGCTTGTGGTTCGATTTTTTATCATGACCGTATTCAAAAGTTGGCGTTATGGCATTTAATTAACAAATTCGACTACGAGTAGCCTGCGGATTCTCTGAACATAACATTGAATAATCATATTTCAGTGGTAAAAATAACAATCTAGCCTGGGCATTAGACTAAAATCTTAATATCCAACGCAGACGCTTAACTGCAGCAAACCTTTTGAAGACGCTAACCATGAAAAATTATGACGATATCGGCAAACTGCTCTTACGACTGAGTGTGGGTATTTTTATTATGATGCACGGGCTGTTTAAACTCGCCAACGGCATCGAAGGCATCATCGCGTTGGTTTCAGCGCAAGGCTGGCCTGCCTGGATTGCTTTTGGCGTGTTTATCGGAGAGATCGTGGCGCCAGCGTTACTGATTGTTGGCGTGGTGACGCGGGCGGCGGCCTTAACGGTCGTCTTCAATATGGTGCTTGCCATCTATCTAGCGCATTCCGCCCAGCTCTTTAGCCTGACTAAAACCGGTGGTTGGGTACTTGAATTGCAGGGTATGTTCTTAATCAGTGCCCTCGTGATTGCGCTACTAGGCGCCGGCCGCTTCAGCCTGGGTGGCAGCCACGGGCGTCTGAATTAATTCGGTTCAAAGCCAAAACGCGCCTTGGCTTTGAGTTGTGCCAATTCAAGTTCAAGCTGTGCTTTGGCTTCCTGAGTGCACTCAGCCTGCTCAGATGGATGCATTGCCTTGCAAGTATTCATCGCCTCTTGATAGGCGGCAAGGGTTTCTTTGCGTGCGGTCTCAAACCGCTGTTCTAGTGTGAGATCTTCCTGGGTCCAGCGCTCGGGCTCGGGTTCAGGCCAGTGGATCGTAGGAGGTTCAGGCAAAGGCAGCAGCGTTTGAGCAGATGCACCTGCCATCCCTAACAAAAAAATCACCAACCACCCAAGACGCGCCAAGGGTTTAATTTCAAAGATATAAAATATTTTCATCGCACACCCCACAAATAACTTGGTACTCTTACTAATGTACGCTTTTTTTACGCAGTATTTAGACGGAACGCAGCTCATGCTTCTTAAAAAAATTAGTCAAAAACTCTGCTTGCTAGTTGCTCTCCTGGTCCCCACGATGACCTGGGCTGAGCTCAAAGCTGGCGCCCAAGCCCCAACATTTACTGCGCCCGCGGCTTTAGCCGGTCAAACTTATACCTTCGTTCTGGCAGAGGCGCTTAAAAAAGGGCCCGTTGTTGTGTATTTTTATCCCAAAGCCTTTACCACAGGCTGCACGATTGAGGCACAGCTTTTTGCTGAAGCGACTGAACAATTTGCCGCGCTAAAAACGACAGTCATTGGCGTCTCTTCCGACGACCTCGATACCTTAAAAAAGTTTTCTGAAGGTCCCTGTGGCGGTAAATTTGCGGTGGCTGCAGATGTCGATCGAAGCATCATCAAGGCCTATGATGCGGGGATGATGCTCAAACCCGATATGGCCAGTCGTATTTCCTATGTGGTCACGCCAGATCAAAAAATCATATTTGTACATAGTGGCATGAATCCTGATCAGCACGTCACCAATACGCTCGCTGCCCTAAAAAACTGGCAGCTAAAACGGTAACGCGCTAATGACGTCTGTATGTTGGTTTCGGACCGATTTACGTGTGCTTGATCAGCCCGCCTTGGCGGCGGCAGCGGCTCAAGGGCCTGTCATCGGCCTATTTATTGCTTCCCCCGCCCAGTGGCATAGTCACCACGACGCAGCTATCAAGATTGATTTTTGGTTACGCGCATTACAAAACTTGCGCACTGAACTTGATCGGTTACATATTCCACTTAAGATTCTGGTGGTTGACCATTGGGCGGATGTACCCGCCGCCCTTCTGGCATTTTGTCAGCAGCATGCTGTACAAAACGTACATTGCAATCGTGAACAGGGCGTCAATGAGCGCAGACGCGATCGGGCGTCCTATCGTTTACTTGGCGAGCACGACATCTCACTAGTAGGCCATCACGGCGGCACTTTACTGGTTCCGGGTAGTGTGAAGACAGGTGCCGACGCCTACTACCGTGTCTTTACGCCTTTTTCTAAAGCGTGTCGCGACAAACTACGCACCGCACCCTATCAACTCAGCGCATCGCCCAAAAAACAAGCGAATAAAGGTCTACCGTCATCCGACGCTTTACCGAAAGAATTGACGCCTCTGTTAGCTGTCACAGAAAAATCGCTGCAAGACGCCTGGCCTGCAACCACTGAAGCCGCGCACGCTCGACTTGAACTATTTGCGCAAACGCGCATGGCGCAGTATCAGCCTGATCGAGATTTTCCTGCCATTCCGGGCACGAGCGTCTTGTCGCCTTATCTCGCGGCAGGACTCATATCGGCGGGCCAGTGCTTGCATGTCGCCATGCACATGAATCAAGGTGAATCGGACACGGGCCAACGCGGCATTGTGGTCTGGATCAATGAACTCTTATGGCGCGAGTTTTATCAACACTTGATGCATGGCTACCCCACACTCTCAATGCACCAGCCGATGCGCCCAGAAACCAATGCCGTGGTCTGGAGAAATGCACCTGAAGACTTCAAGGCGTGGTCGCAAGCCCGCACTGGCGTGCCGATCGTTGACGCAGCGATGCGTCAGCTGCTTGCAACAGGTTGGATGCATAACCGTCTGCGGATGGTTGTTGCCATGTACTTAAGCAAAAACCTGCTGCTTGACTGGCGTTTGGGCGAAACTTTCTTCATGCAACACTTAATTGACGGCGAACTTGCAGCGAATAACGGAGGCTGGCAATGGAGTGCCTCAACGGGCGCAGATTCGGCCCCCTATTTCCGGGTCTTTAATCCTATCAGCCAGTCAGAAAAGTTTGACGCAGAGGGACGTTTTATCAAGCACTGGGTACCCGAGCTTGCCAGCCTCTCGGCTAAAGAAATCCACGACCCAAGCAGCGCTTCCCGTCGCGCCCTGAATTATCCTGAACAAATCGTCGATTTACGTAGCAGTCGGGTGCGTGCAATCGAGGCATTTAAAGGCTTACGCTAGACGTTTAGGCTGCGGTACGATTTACCATCCATCTGGTTAACAAAGGTCCTCCCATGAGTCTTGCTCGTTTTTCTGTCAAAACAATTCACGGTGACACGCAAGTGTTAAATCAGTACGACGGCAAGGTCCTACTTGTGGTGAATGTCGCGTCAAAGTGCGGTTTTACCGGTCAATACGCAGGATTACAGGCGTTACATCAAGAGTACGCTGACCGTGGATTGGTCGTGATGGGATTTCCCTGTGATCAGTTTGGGCACCAAGAACCCGGAACCGAGGCAATGATCTTAAATTTTTGTGAAACTCAGTACAAAATCTCGTTCCCAATGTTTGCAAAAATTGAAGTCAATGGTGAGCACACCGATCCGTTTTATCAATGGTTAAAGTCAAGTAAGCCAGGCGTACTTAGAACCGAAGGGATTAAATGGAATTTCACAAAATTTTTAGTTGACCGACAGGCCCAAGTAATTAAACGGTATGCACCAACCGATACGCCAGAATCCCTTCGTGCGGACATCGAACATGCACTAAGCGCCACCTGATCATGAACCAGCGCTCGATCATTGCGAATCTATTTTTACTGTGCGGGCTCGCGGGCTGCGCGAGCGAACCTATCGTCCTACAAGATATCACGCTGGCCAGCGATGCGCCCACCACAACCAGCAACGTCGTAGGGGGAAGACGTCCTATTGCAGCACCGGTACTTGTCGATCAACCCATGACGAGTTCAAATGTTTTGACAGGGTCTGGTGCAAGCATCAATGTTGTTTCCGAAACGATGCCGAGTAACAGGTCAATCGTTTCAGATACGGCACAGCCCGTAGTTGCACCTGAGTTGGTGCCGGCGCCGGCAGCCGCCAAGCCCACGCGTCTGGCAAAGGCGATGATGATTGAGCCTGACAATACGACGCCTGAAGCGACTCGGACTGTCGCAGACAAGACTCAAACTGTTGTCGCTCCTGAAAAAAAATATGCCTCGCAGATCATCACCCTGAAACGTACCAAACCCAATTGCAAAGGATCGGAGTGCCCGGTCATCACACTTAAGCAACTCAGTTTTAAAGACTACCCACGATTCAATTCCTTTGTTGAACAAACACTTTTATCGTTGGCGTTACTCGAAACGAACAATGATCAAAGATTTCGTAATGTGGCAGAATTAGAGGCAAATTTTTTTAGTAAAGCGCGTCCTCGTGACGAAATTGCCTTATCTTCAAGCTTGAAATATATGTCTGAAGAGGTGGTCGTCGTTCAGCTTGATAGCTTTATCTACACGGGCGGTGCCCATGGCATGTCAACCACACAGTACCTAAATTGGCTGCCTAAGACCGACAAACTTCTGACGCTAGAAGCGATGCTTTTGCCAGGTAAGGCGCAGGCCTTTAATGAGGCGCTAAAAAAACAACACGCGCTCTGGCTAAAAAAGAATGCAATTGCTAAAAAGGACCCTGCTGGGTACAACAAATTGTGGCCGTTTGAACCCAATGACAACGTTGCGTTGCTTGAAAACGGTGTTGCGGTTACCTACGATCCGTACAGCATCGCGCCGTACTCAATGGGTAAACCAACCATCTACATCCCCTTCAACGAGCTAAAGGGGATATTGCAGCCGGACTTATTACCTAAAAGCTAAGTTTTACCCAGGCGCCATACAACAGACCCTAGCGCTGCTTCGCTTTGCGATTCTCAACGATTTTTTCAAGCGCTTTGGCCAGCTCTTCTTTACCCCGAGAGCGCGCCACATCGATGGCATCCTGAGCCTTGAGGTTTGACAGGCTAGGATCGGCCCCGCCATTAATCAAAACCTGAACCGTTTCGACACTGTCCGCGCGCACCGCTAAGATCAGAGCGGTATCGCCCTCAGGCGATAGCTCATTGGGTAGCGCACCCTTGGACAACAAAAATTTTGCGACTTCGGCACGGGCTTTAACCGCAGCGTAGTGCAGCGGGGTCCATCCTTCTTTATTGACTTTTGCACCGCGCGAAACCATTTGTTGCACTCGCGGGAGATCGCCAATTAACGCAACATACATCAGAGGCGTTTCACCGTACTGATTGGCTGCGTTGATGTTGGTTTTTGCGTTCGCGAGCAAAAGATCAAAGACTTGCCAGGCGCCATCGCGTGCGGCCTGGATCAGTCCCGTCTGCTGGTTAGGGCTTCGACTATTTGGGTCAAAGCCGCTGCTTAACAATTCTTGCACTGCCGCCACGTTGTCATTGCCGACGTAAATCCAAAAGTCTTTGGCAGTTGCCGCCCGAGCCTCCTGGGATACTTGTAACCCTAAGCAAGAGATAAGCAGGAGCAGCGCCAGGACAGAACGAGAAAGAAAGCTGTGGGCGATATGCATGAGTATTGAGAGAAAGGTTAATGTTTTATAAATCGGATATTATTAATCTATATGAACTGAAAATTTATCAAAAAATATAATTTACTTTAAATATTTTACTTCAAATAATTCAGTTTATATTATCATTTTATCTTATTGAATAAATTGAAGAAATTATAAGTAGATGCTTCTGCAATCTCTTGAAGTGAACAATTTCTTAGCACTGCAATTTTTTCGGCAACATGAATAACTTTAGACGGATCATTTAATTTTCCACGATGAGGGACTGGTGCCAAATAAGGCGAGTCTGTTTCAATCAATAACCGCTCAAGCGGAACCCGTTTTGCAACTTCCTGCAATGCCGTCGCCGTTTTAAACGTCACAATGCCAGAAAACGAGATGTAAAAATTCATCTCTATCGCAGCTTCGGCGACCTCCCAAGACTCGGTGAAACAATGCATCACCCCTCCCACTTGTTCGGCACCCTCCTCACGCATCAAGCGCAAGGTGTCTGCTGCTGCGGCGCGCGTGTGGATAATCAGAGGCAATTGACACTCTCGCGCCGCACGAATATGACACCTGAAACGCTCTCGCTGCCACTCTAGGTCGCCCGTTAAACGAAAGTAATCGAGCCCCGTCTCACCAATCGCCACCACGCGCGCATGCGCGCTGCGAGAAACCAAGTCTTCGACCGTTGGTTCAATCGTTTCTTCATAGTCAGGATGCACCCCAACAGAGGCCCACAAGGGCGCATGTCGCTCAACTAGATTAATTAGTGCCGGCCAGTCTGGCATGTTGACGCTAACGCATAGCGCATGGGATACGCGATTGGTCTGCATCCTTTGCAGGATATCGGGCATTTGCTCAACGAGCGCGGGAAAATCGACATGACAGTGCGAATCAACGAACATACAGGATTAGGACCTAGAAACCGTTTTAAGTTGGCAGGTGGCAGCGATACGCTGCAGGATCGCATGGGCAAACAATTTGCCATTTAACGTATGTCCTGCCACCCGGCGTTGCTGCCCTAACCACTCAGCAAGCTCGCTGAGGCGCTCAGGTGCAAGATTTACGCTCAGTTTGCTCAAGGATTGTTTCAAAATCGGGAAATACCGAATCCCAAGCCCGTGAGCGCTCAGATTCAGATCAATCAGTAAACGTTGCAGTAAATCAATCCATTGAACTGAGG
>CALQNE010000099.1 GCA_943331855.1 Bordetella parapertussis | reverse complement strand
TGTCCCGCTCAGAACCAGAAGTTTGGACGGCGCTTACGCGCCAGTTTGAACGCGCGCTGTTGCAGTCGTCACTTGAGGTTTGCCGTGGTCGACGCGTTGAAGCCGCTGCGCGCTTGGGTATGGGGCGCAATACGATCACCCGTAAGCTGCGAGAGTTGGGAATGGATCCCGTTGGGGTCGATACCGACGCCTAATGGTTAACAAGTTTTCAGTCTCAATTGAGTCTGTTGTTTTTTGAATTGACTCAATCCTTTTAGCTATTGAAAGGTACAATTCAATAGCTAATTCAAGGATTTTAATCATGCCTAAGTCAATTATTCATACTAACGCAGCACCGGCTGCGGTAGGCCCTTATTCTCAGGCCGTGGTAGCACCTGCTGGGCGCACAGTCTACCTGTCCGGGCAAATCGGTTTAGTGCCTGCAACAGGGGTTCTTGTATCAGAAAATTTTGAGGCACAAGTGCGCCAGTCGTTTGCCAATATGCAGGCCGTGATTGAGGCCGCCGGTGGTCGCCTTGAGAGCATTGTCAAACTGACATTGTTTTTGACAGATTTAGGGCAATTTACGATTGCGAACGGGATTATGGCTGAGTTACTACCCGAGCCATTTCCGGCGCGTTCGACTGTAGGTGTTGCAAGCCTACCAAAGGCTGCACAGTTCGAAATCGAAGCGATCATCGTGATCTAGATACACGCGCAATCGACTCGACTGTGGTCTCGCAACCTCGCACCCTGGTCAAAGGCTTGGCGCCCGTTAAGGCAGTGTCGACGACCAAACAAAAACTAGAACGTCTTGGTTTGTACAGTACACAAGATTTAATCTTGCATTTACCGTTGCGCTACGAAGACGAAACCGAGATTATGCCGATCGCGACCTTGCGACCAGGGCGCTCGGCGCAGATTGAAGGTGTCGTGATACGCTCTGACGCCAGTTATCAACCACGCCGGCAGCTCACCGCCGTCTTACAAGATGAAAGCGGAGAGATTGGTCTGCGGTGGTTGACCTTCTATCCGAATCAACAACAACAAATGCAAGTAGGAAGGCGCTGGAGGGTCCGGGGTGAAGTGCGCGGTGGACTGCACGGTTACGAGATCATCCATCCCAAAGTGACCGTTGCAGATTCACCATTGCCTGCGGCTTTAACGCCGGTCTATCCAACAACCGATGGTTTGTCACAGCCAAGCTTGCGTAAGGCGATTGGGCAGGCGCTTGAAACGGCTGCGCTCAATGACACGCTGGATGCTGCACTGGTCAAAAAGCTCGGCTTGCAAAGTTTTAGCGAGGCGATTCGTACCCTGCATGCACCGACGCCCGATATGGATGCTCACGCCTTGATCGAGCATACGCATCCCGCTTGGGTACGCATTAAATTTGATGAGTTACTGGCGCAACAATTGTCTTTGGCGGCCGCTCGCGATGCGCGACGTAACCTGCGAGCGCGTGCACTTGTGGCCAGTACAAATCCAGAAAGTCTTTGCGAACGCCTGCTTAGAGCACTGCCGTTTAGTCTGACTTCGGCGCAGCAGCGCGTGGTGGCTGAGATTCGTGCAGACTTACAACGTGAGTTTCCGATGTATCGCTTGCTACAGGGTGATGTGGGTAGTGGCAAAACGGTTGTGGCGGCGCTTGCTGCGCTGCAAGCGATTGACGCCGGTGTGCAGGTCGCGTTAATGGCACCCACTGAAATTTTAGCTGAACAGCATTATCAAAAATTAAAGATTTGGCTCGAGCCACTTGAAGTAGAGTTATGTTGGTTGACTGGTAGCATCACGGCAAAGGCACGCAAAATCGCCAATGAAGCAATTGCAAGTGGTCGCGCGCGGTTAGTGGTTGGCACGCAAGCCCTGATCCAGGATACGGTTGAGTTTTTTGACTTGGGCTTGGTGATCGTCGATGAGCAGCACCGCTTTGGCGTGGCGCAGCGCTTATCTTTATCGCGCAAGGGTGAAGAGGCTGGCGCCTCGGTGATGTCGACGACAAGCCCTGAGTTCATTCCTCATCAGCTGACGATGAGTGCCACACCGATTCCCCGCACGTTGGCAATGACGTTTTACGCAGATCTTGAAGTATCCTCGATTGATGTCTTGCCTCCAGGGCGCACTCCAGTATTGACCAAGTTGATTTCAAATGTGCGTAGAGACGAGGTCATTTCCCATGTCGCGCAGGCTTGTGCCGCCGGGCAACAGGTGTATTGGGTATGTCCTCTGGTTCAAGAGAGTGAGACCCTTGATCTGCAAACTGCCGTGGATACGCATCTGGCGTTAACCGAAGCACTACCCGCGTTTAACGTGGGCTTGGTTCACGGGCAGTTACATACGGCAGAAAAAGCTGCGGTGATGCAGGCGTTTCGCGAGGCATCGATCGATGTGCTGGTCGCCACTACAGTCATTGAGGTCGGGGTCGACGTTCCCAACGCCTCGCTAATGGTGATTGAGCACGCTGAGCGCTTTGGCTTGGCTCAGCTGCATCAGCTACGTGGCCGAGTTGGGCGAGGCGTCACAAAATCTGTTTGTGTGTTGTTATATCAAACCCCTTTATCGATGCTCGCGCGACAGCGTTTGCGTGCGATGTACGAAACACAAGATGGCTTTGAGATTGCACAGCGCGATCTTGACTTACGTGGTCCCGGTGAATTGTTGGGCTCAAAGCAATCGGGTGTCACGCTGTTAAAGTTTGCAGATCTGGCGACCGATCATTCTCTGGTTGCGATGGCGCGTGATGTTGCCACTGAGCTTAGAAAGAGTGCCCCCGCAGTTGTCGAGCGTCATTTGACGCGTTGGCTGCGTGGACGCGAAGATTTTTTACGTAGTTAGTGCTTAACGGGCTAAATAAGATGACTCTGACTGAACTTAAATATATCGTGGCGGTTGCCCGTGAGCGCCACTTTGGTCGTGCTGCTGAAGCCTGCTTTGTCAGTCAACCGACGCTGTCAGTTGCGATTCGTAAATTAGAAGAAGAACTAGGTGTGACGATTTTTGAGCGCGGTGGTTCTGAAGTTGGCGTCACAAGTATTGGGCAAATACTGGTATCGCAGGCGCAAAAAGTACTTGAAGAAAGTGCGAATTTGAAAGAATTGGCTCGCCATGGAAATGACCCGCTTGCAGGGCCGTTGAGGGTAGGGGTGATTCATACGATCGGCCCTTATCTGCTCCCTAAACTGGTGCCACGGCAAATTGCCTGTACGCCTCAAATGCCTTTGATTTTGCAAGAAAACTTCACAGTTAAATTGATCGAGTTGCTCAGACAAGGTGAAATAGATTGCGCGATTATGGCGCTACCCTTGCCCGATGCAGGTTTAGTCACGCGCGCGCTATACGATGAGCCCTTTGTGGTCGTGATTCCGGCTAGTCATCCGTGGGCCGAGCGAAAATCAATCTCAGCTGAAGATCTGAAGCAGCAGAATATGTTGTTATTGGGTAGTGGGCACTGCTTTCGTGATCAAGTGCTTGAGGTGTGTCCGGAGTTATCGCGTTTTGCAGCGGCAAGCGAAGGGATTCAACGGACCTTTGAGGGGTCTTCTCTTGAAACCATTCGGCATATGGTCGCGGCAGGGATTGGTATTACCGTGATGCCCGTTACATCGGTACCTGAGTCTGAACGTAACAATAAATTGTTGCGGTATATAAAGTTTGAAAACCCGGTTCCCGATCGACGTGTGGTGCTTGCCTGGCGCAAAAGTTTTCCGCGTATGGTTGCGATCGAAACGCTGGCGCAAGCGGTGTTTGCCTCTGGCCTGGCAGGCGTGACGATGCTTGAACCCCTTTCACCTAACGTGAATTAAGCACATGCAGCGTCTTGTTCTTTACGGGCGTCTAATCCGCATCGATAAGCCGATTGGTATTTTGTTGCTTCTGTGGCCAACGCTTTGGGCGCTTTTTGTAGCGGCAAACGGGTGGCCGAGCGTCAATATTTTATTGATCTTTGTGTTGGGTACGGTCTTGATGCGCTCGGCCGGGTGTGCGATGAATGATTATTTTGATCGCGATGTCGATCGACATGTCCAGCGTACGCAACATCGCGTACTCACTGCCGGCTTGATTAAACCCAGCGAAGCCCTATGGGTAGCTGCAATCTTGGGTTTACTGAGCTTAGGGTTAGTGTGGTCGTTGAATCGGCTAACCCTGCAGCTCGCGGTCGTTGCTGCGGTGTTGGCCGTGACTTATCCGTTATTTAAACGGTTTTTTGCAATACCCCAGGCCTATCTTGGTATTGCCTTTGGGTTTGGAATTCCGATGGGTTTTGCAGCGACGACGGGTACCGTGCCGCTGGTTGCCTGGTTGCTGCTCGTGGCAAACGTTTTCTGGGCCATCGCGTATGACACTGAATATGCCATGGTCGACCGAGACGATGACCGTCGCTTAAATCTAAAAACCTCAGCCATCACGTTTGGGAAGTACGATGTATTCTGTGTGGCCTTTTGTTATCTAATGACCTTTTTGTTACTGGGTGTTGTTGGCTACGTGTCGGGTTACGGCTGGCCTTATTCGTTAGGACTCCTGGTTGGTGTGAGTTTGGGGACGATCCATGTTTATTGGATTAGAAATCGTGATCGTGACGCGTGTTTTCGCGCTTTTTTGCATAATACGTGGATTGGTTGTGCGGTATTCGCAGGCATTTTTTTAGAGACAATCGTTTTTTCTTGAATTTTTAGGCCTTCTCATGAATCAATACCCTTCAGTTGCCTTTATCGGTGGCGGCAATATGGCGAACGCCCTGGTTTCAGGGTTATTAAGTCAAGGCTGTCCCCCCTCAACGTTACATGTGGTTGAAGTGTCTGAGACCTTACGGCAGCAGTGGCAGGCTCGTGGGGTCAGCGTTTCTGCGTCGCCAGACCAAGCACTGTCAAGGCAGTCTGTCTGGATCTTTGCGGTTAAGCCTCAGCAGATGCGCGAAGTCGTTTTGCAATGTAAGCCCTGGCTTAAGGCCGATACCTTAGTGATCAGTATCGCAGCAGGGATAGCCATCGGTTCGCTGACGACCTGGCTCGGGCAACCTGAGGCTCCGTTTGAACGTATCGTGCGTTGTATGCCCAATACACCAGCCTTGGTTGGCGCCGGCGTGACGGGTATGGCCGCACCCGTCAGCCTGTCTGCACCGGATCGCGAGACCGCGGCTAATTTGCTCAGGGCAGTCGGTCAAGTGGTTTGGGTGGATCACGATCAAGCGATTGATGCAGTCACCGCGTTGTCGGGCAGCGGTCCTGCCTATGTATTTCTATTTTTAGAGTCCCTGATCGCTGGAGCACTCGCCTTAGGTCTGACAGACGCGCAAGCGCGCACGCTGGCGCTTGCGACCTTGTCTGGCTCGACAAAACTAGCCGCTGAATCAACCGAGTCACCTGCCATCTTGCGCGAGCGTGTGACCTCAAAGGGGGGTACCACGGCTGCGGCACTAGAAGTCTTTGAGCAGCAGCACTTTTCAAAAATTGTGATGCAGGCTATGGCAGCTGCAGATCAACGGGCCGCAGAACTCTCAAAAGAGTTTGGCCGGTAGTTTCTTTTAGTTATTGACGATACCTATATTTTTATAAGAGCAACTTCATGAAAAAAATTTTAATCTCACTAGTCGCCTTAGTTGTGCTTTCAGTCACACTTTGGCTAGGTGCGAGTATTTATATCGGACGTTCTGCCTCGACCATTATTTCAAAAATTAGCGCTAAAGCAGGGCAAGAGGCAGCAATCCGTATGGCAGAAGTCAACCATAAGCAAGGTCTCTTCTCTTCAAGTGGCCAATTTGAAATACGTTTCAATGACCTGGGGGTTGATCAAAAGAGTGGCAAGCAATTGTTTGCGCTTCAAATGAATTACAGCATTGATCATTTGTTATTACCTTCGTCCTCGATGCGCTTTAACTGGACGGTTAAGCCCGTCGGACAATCTGGTACTGAGTTCAATCGAATGTTTGGTTCTGAGATTAAATTGACCGGGCAGGGTAAGCTTGGCTATGGCGGAAAGGCCTTGTCCACCTTAAAGCTACCAGAGCTCGCCATGAAGCAGGGTAAAGACCTCTTTCACCTATCACCCTCTAGCGGCAATATTGCGTGGGGAGAGAAAACGGTCGCACTGGATTGGAAAACAGATCGAATCAGCTCGCGGGGTGATGATCATGCTTTGGATATACAAGGCTTGAGCTTCACAAGTGATATTCAGAATCGTGCCCGAGGCATTGGCACGATGCAGTTTTCGATCGGCAAGGTTAGTACCAAAGAGGCCACTGCGGAAGCGATTGCCGTGCAAGCGTCAGTTGCTGAGCGCAACGGCCAGCTTGAACTACAAGTGATTCCAAAAATGGCAAGTTTGAGCGTCGCGGGCCAAAAGCTCAGTGACTTGGTGCTTGAGCTGGCTGTAAAAGGTTTGGATATTGCCAGTGTGGATACGCTGTCGGCGATCAGCACAGATTCAAATGATTTCCGTAATCTGACGGCGGATGAGCAAAGTCGCGCAAGTGTGGCGCTACAAAATTTAGTTGCCAAAGGTTTTTCAATTGGTTTGCCGCAAATCTCTGCAAAGATGGGGAGTGGTTCAATTAAGGGAGATCTTTTAATTGAAGTCAGCAAGCCTGCGAATGCATCGAAAGATTCTTTTTCAATTGCTCAGTCGGTGCGTGCAAACGGCAAACTCGAGGCCCAGGGACGCATCATTGACAATACTCAAAAGCGCCTTGCACTGATGCTTGGTATAGCAACTGAGACCAAAGAAGGCTTAAGAGCGAGTTTTCAGTTTGCCAACGGTTCAGTACGTGCAAACGGTAAAAACTATGATGTGAGGGATAACATGGCTTATCTGGATGGGCTCATCAATTCCGCGTTGCATCCAAAATAAAAGTGTTCGATTGATGACGCAAGACGTGAGTTTTGTTTCGCACACAAGTATTTAAACAAGAGGCCTGGTATGCGCGTTTTTTTTGCCGCAATTGGTACTGAGACAAATACTTTTTCTCCCTTGCCAACGAGTCTGGCGTCGTTTAAAGATCGCGACTATTACCCGGCTGGTACCCACCCGGGCAAGCCTACGTTTTTAAGTGCCCCGTTGCATATACTCAGAGAACGCTGCGCAAAGCGAGGCTGGGCACTTTCTGAAGGCATGATCGCGGCGGCCCAACCAAGTGGCATCACGACCCGCGAAGCCTATGAGACCTTGCGCGATGAATTGCTGGCGGATCTCACCAAAGCGATGCCAGTTGAGATGGTAGTGTTGGGCATGCACGGCGCGATGGTGGCGGACGGCTATGACGACTGCGAAGGCGATGTGCTCGAGCGTGTGCGTGCGATCGTCGGACCCACAGTTGTGGTGGGTGCTGAACTCGATTTGCATGCGCATTTGAGCCCGCTGATGGTCGCTCAGGCGAATGTGCTGGTGTTATACAAAGAGTATCCTCACACAGATATTTTGGCGCGCGCTGAAGAATTAGTCGATCTGTGTATTGCCGCGTACGAAAAGAAAATTACGCCAGTGGCTGCGCTGGTTGACTGTCATATGATTACGCCGATTCATACGACGCGCGAACCCGGTGCAAGTGTGGTTAAGCGCTTGCAGTCTTTTGAAGGGCAGAACGGTATTTTGTCAGTCTCGGTCGCGCATGGGTTCGCCACAGGTGATGTGCCTGAAATGGGCACAAAAGTGTTGGTGTACAGCGATGCAGATCAAGTCGGCGCTCAGACCTTGGCACGCCAATTAGCCGATGAACTGATTGCTATGCGTGAGTCGCTCAGAGTACCTTATCGCACGATTGACGAAGCACTGGATGAGGCGCTCAATTCGCCAGTTGGGCCTGTCGTGCTTGCCGACCGTGCGGATAATCCTGGCAGTGGTGCGGTGGGCGATGCAACGTTTATGTTGCAACGCTGCCTAGAGCGCAAGATTGAAAATGCTGCAATCGGCCCGTTTTGGGATCCTGTAGCAGCCCGGATCGCCTTTGATGCCGGTATTGGCGCAAACTTGATGATGCGTTTAGGCGGAAAAATCGGCCCCTTGTCAGGACAACCTGTTGATGTGCTTTGCACTGTTAAAGCGCTTAAGCGAGAGATGTCAATGACAAGTTTGTCAGGCGGTCAAACACCACTTGGTGATTGCGCCCTGGTTGAGGCTGCAGGAATAGAAATCGTTTTAACCTCGAATCGTAACCAAGCGATGAACATTGATTTATTTACACAGCTTGGTTGCAATATCGCTCAAAAGAAAATCGTGATTGTTAAGTCTGCGCAGCATTTTTATGCGTCATTTTCGACGATTGCGAAACAGGTGATTTATGTCGGTGGCAAAGGTGTGGCAACACCGGATTGGAAAACACTCACGTACAACAAAATTCGTCGTCCAAAATGGCCGCTAGACGCGTAAGATCTTTATGCTGTGTCTTGCAGCGTGTTTAAAGTTCTCTTGCAATCGACGAGACGGTTGTGGGCGCCAGTGGTTTAGGTAGTTCGATACGCACGCTGAGTCCTGGCTTTGCATCCTCAATATGCAAAGCGCCACCATGCAATTGTGTAAAAGCCGAGACGATGGATAAGCCCAGTCCGCTGCCAGGCCGATCTGAGCTCAAACGATAAAAGCGTTGAAGAACTTTAGTTCGCTCTTCAGGGATGATGCCGGGGCCGTTGTCTTGGACGATCAACGAGATTGCCTCAGTCGTTTCACGAACTTTAATGCGAATTTCAGCTGAGGGTCCGGCGTACTTAAGCGCATTGTCAATCAGGTTCGCCAAAATCCCTGCCAGTAAATCTTTGTCGCCCGCGATCACAGGCTCACCTTCAATGTCTACAACAAGCGTCATTCCCAACGCTTCGGCCGCTGCGTCGTACAGTTCAAGTAAGTTTGTGACAACAGCGCGAAGCTCTACGCGCTCGAAGGGCTGGCGCCGGGCTCCAGATTCGGCCTCGGCAATTTGTAATAATTTCTCTAGGACTAAGATCAAATCATCAATAGCACCGATTGCGAAGTGACCTGCTTCTTCTAGTTGACGTTGCTCAGGAATACCTCGTAGTGATTCTTCAAGATGTCCGCGAATTAAACCAAGAGGGGTTCGTAAATTATGCGCGATCGTATTTGATACATGACGCACGCCCTCCATCAAATGTTGGATCCGGTCAAGCATACGATTGATATCAGCGCTCAAGCGATCGAATTCATCGGGGGTACCCGAGAGTGCGATACGACGATCTAAATTACCTGCTTCAATATCTTGTGTCGTGTGGCGAATCGCCCATATTCGTCGTTCGAGTTGGTGACGAAACATCAGTGTTCCTAACACTGCCAAGAGCAACGCACTCACTCCTCCGATGATGACTGCGCGCGCAATCAGACTGCGGATCTCACTTAAGTCTTGCATATCGCGCCCAACAACCAAGAGCGCACCATCTGTGAGCTTGTGCAGTCGTACTCGGCTGGGTGAAACCCCCGAACCCCGGGGGACGAGGCGATCAATCGTTTGGTCAAAAGGCGCAGAAGCATCTGTCCAGCCGGGGATGTTGCCGGCGAGTTTTTTACCGGATGGATCAGTCAGGAGCAAAATTTCGACATCCGAGTCGACGCCGTCGCTGAGTGTTGACTCAATGCGTTGGGCCAAAGTGGCTAAACCACTCGTTTGGGCACTCTCGCTAAATCTGTCAGTGATGTACAAGAGTTTTGCATCAATATTGCGCTCCATGAGGCCGAGCGAGACAAAGTAAAAAAGGGAAGACACCACCATGACTGAGGCGACGACCAAGCCGCCGCAGAGTAAGGCCAGACGAAAGGCAACTGAGTGCCAAACTCTGTTATCCATCGAGGCCAAACCGATACCCCACGCCGCGCACTGTGTGTAAGAGTGGGATGGGGTGGCCCTTATCTATTTTGTTTCTTAGGCGACTTATTTGTACATCAATGACATTGGTACCCGGGTCAAAGTGAAAATCCCAAACCGATTCAAGCAGCATCGTGCGCGTGACAACTTGCCCTTGATTGCGCACGAGGTATTCAAGTAACTTGAATTCGCGAGGCTGTAGCGTGATGGGCAGGCCGGCGCGCTCAGCCCGACGAGAGATCAGATCCAGTGAAAGGTCGGCGAGCTTGAGCTCTCGGCTATCGGTGGTCGTCGTGTTGGCCGTTTGAGCCCGTCGGATTAAGGCTTCTAGACGTGCGAGAAGCTCGGGCATCGCAAAGGGCTTGGTGAGGTAGTCGTCACCCCCATTTTGAAGACCGCGCACACGATCGTCTAAACTCGCGAGTGCGCTTAGGATCAGCACTGGTGTTTGAAGCTGAGCCTCTCGTACCGCATGAACGATTTCCAGCCCGTCTTGCTCGTGGGGCAACATGCGGTCGACGATGATGACAGCCCAAGGGCCTGCAAGTGCTAAGGCGCGTGCCTCAGGGGCCTGATCTGCGTGGGTAACAAGGTAGCCGGCCTCTTCAAGGCCCTTGCTCAGGTAGCGTGCCATATCTTGCTCATCTTCGATCAGCAAGATACGAGCAAGTTGTGGTGTTGGTCGCATTGTTGAAATATTAACCTGTTGTACTTATGTTTCAGCTAAAAGATAAGTAGATAGATAATAACGATTCTCATTAATATTTGATGTCTGTTCAGTGTCTCCAGACGTCATGCGGTGATCTCGTTGAGTACAAAGCAGTTTATTGATAAGTGTTTGCTTGATGTTTTCTTTTCAAAATCCTCAGTTTGCTCGAACCTTCGCTTGTGCCCTAGCGCTCGTGGGTTTGTGCTTGCCTGCAGCAGTCGTTGCGCTTGAGCCAGAGTTTGAACATTTCACTGTAAACATTCAATCAACGTTTATTTGGCAAAAGCATCCGCAGTTTGCTTCGCCTTACTCTCTACCAGGTAGTCTGAATCCGAACACCGAGATTGGCTACACCTTAACGGGTACCGCGTTTTTAGGGGCACGCCCCTGGAAAGGCACCGAGTTTTTCCTCGATCCTGAAGTTTCTCAAGGCAATCCGTTTTCAAACTTAAGAGGTCTTGGCGGCATCACCAATGGCGAGGCACAAAAAGCGGGGAGTAATAATCCCGTTTCCTATTGGGCACGTGCCTTCGTGCGTCAGACCATTGGTTTTGGTGGCGGTACCGTCGAGCGCGAAGCAAGTTTTAACCAATTTGCTGAATCTGTTGATAAACGGCGGCTTGTGTTCACCGGCGGCGTCTATGCCATCACCGATATTTTTGATCAAAATGCGTTTGCGCATGATCCACGCACCCAGTTTATGAACTGGTCGATGATGGATTACGCGGCGTGGGATACACCCGCAGATGCGCGTGGCTATACCCGTGGCTTGGCGATTGAGTATTACCACGACGATTGGGCGTTTCGGATCGGGCGTAATTTGCTGCCTGTTGAGTCAAATGGGATGCAACTGAATGGCGACTTTTCAAATTCGTATAGCGATAACGTCGAGATTGAGCGCGGGTATGAGATCAACGGTCAGCCCGGGCGTATACGCGTTTTAGG
>CALQNE010000098.1 GCA_943331855.1 Bordetella parapertussis | reverse complement strand
GAATGGCAACGCAGAGCCATGACCTTAAAAAATCCTGATGCTGACGCCTACTTTTTAAGCTGTACCAATATTCGTGTCATTTCCATCATCGATGCGCTCGAGAAGGACATCCACGCACCCGTCATTTCGAGCAATCAAGCCATGCTTTGGCATTGTTTGCGCAAGGGTGGCATCGAAGATGCCATACCTAATTATGGCAAGCTACTTCGATCACACTGACAGACCCCCTTCGCCAAAAGCACTTTCGAAGACCACGTTAAAACAAAAATAAGGACTCTAAAATGATGATAAAGCAAAAACTGTCGAAGCTAAGGTCAATCGGATTAGTGTGGATGAGTGCAGTACTTGCGTTGTGTTTCAGTCAAAGCATTGCCGCACAAAGCTACCCGACCAAGCCTAGCCGACTAATCGTCCCCTACGCGCCAGGCGGAGGTGTCGACATTGTGGCCAGGATACTGTCCGACTATATTTCCAACACACTCAAAAAGCCTGTCATCGTCGAAAATCGTACTGGCGCTGGCGGTAGTGTTGGCTCGGGAGTCGTCGCCAAATCAGAACCGGATGGCTATACGCTGTTACTGGCCTCCAATTCAAACGCAGTCAACAATAGCCTCTACAGCAATATGACTCACGATGCATCCAAAGACTTGGTTCCGATTAGTCTGATCGGTACCGTCCCCATGGTGTTACTCGTCTCACCCTCGGTGTCAGTTAAAACCGTTGCTGAAATGATTGCTCTGGCAAAGGCCAAACCCGGAACGCTAAATTTTGGTTCAGGCGGAAACGGAACCGGTGAGCATTTGGCCTACGAAATGTTTAAACGGCAGACCGAGATTGATGTGCAGCATATTCCTTACCGTGGAGGGGCAACCGTTTATACCGACCTCTTAGGCGGACAGATTCAATTTATGTTTAATAATCAATTGGGCGCTTCATCCTACATACGCTCGGGACAGTTAACCGCACTTGGTATCAGTGGCGACAAACGCTCGGCATTGTTCCCCGATTTGCCGACCTTTTCTGAACAAGGTCTTGTTCAATTCACCGCTTTGGTTTGGTGGGGCATCATGGGCCCCTCTGCTATCCCACAAGATACGCTCGCTCAGATCAACGTATTATTTAATACAGCAATCAATTCGCCCGAACTCACTAAGCGCTTTGAGTCGATGGGTGCTCAAACTCAGGGCAACACACCGGAATATTTCGCACGCTTTTTTAAAGCTGAGGTAGCGACCTGGTCAACAATTATTCGCGAAAGCAATATCAAACTAACGCAGTAATCACCTTTTACAAGCGCGCCACTTAAACGACAGTCCCATCTAACCCAATGAACAAAGAGACAATATGAGTGCCGAAAACAAAATCAAAGAACTCGGGCTGATACTGCCCCCACCCTGGAACGATAAATACAACCGTCTGCGCGCGGTGCGCTCGGGCAATCACGTCTACATGAGCGGACACGGCCCGCTTGGTCCCGATAGTGAGCCTCTTGTTGTTGGTAAGCTGGGCAGAGAACTCACCACCGAGCAAGGTGCTGCTGCAGCCCGCCTCGCGGGCTTAGCAGTGCTGGCTACGCTACGAAACAACATCGGTTCGCTTGATCGGGTCACCCGTGTCGTTCGAGTCTTGGGTTTTGTCAATTGTGCGCCCGGCTACAACACGCCTTCGCTAGTGATGCACGGCTTTTCAGATCTCATGCTCGACGTCTTTGGTGAGATCGGCAGACACACGCGATCGTCAATCGGGATCGCTGAGTTGTACGCGGACATGCCGGTCGAGGTAGAGGCTCTTTTTGAAGTCAGCGACTAAACCACGATCTACTGATCGACTTTAATCCCTGCATCGCGAATCGCTTTACCCCAAAAGGCAAAGTCTTTCGCGATCAGTTCGGCAAAGTCTTTTGTCGAACCATGCAACGGTGCGAGTCCAGCCTCATTTAATTTTTTATCTACTTCAGGATCCGACATCGCCTCGATCAAGGCCTTAGCGATTGTGTTGGCAATGGGTGCAGGTGTTTTCGGTGGCGCCAAGACGCCTACCCACGACGGCGCAGACACTTCGGTTCCTTGCTCGATTAACGTCGGGATATCTTTAATTAATTCAACCCGCTCTGGGGCCACGACACCAAAGGGAATCAAACGGCTTTTATAGCTCGCCGCTAACAGCACAGGCATGAGTGTCAAGTCTACTTGACCACCGATCACGGCCTGAGCCGCAGGTGCGGCGCCTTGATACGGCACGTGCAGCATCTCAGTCTTGGCCACAAGATTAAATTGCGCCATCGCAATGTGTCCTGCACTCCCATTGCCCCAACTCGAGAAACTCAATTGTTCTTTTTTTGCCAGTGCGAGCAGTTCAGGCAGATTTTTAGCCGCTAAACCCGGGCGGCCCATCAACACAAAATTAACAATGGCCGTTGGCGCAATCGGCACGAACTGAGCCGACACAAACTTAGCGTTTGGATAAAGCGCCGGATAGCGCGAATAAGCATCCGTACCCGACATAATCAAGGTATAGCCATCTGGCGTGGCATTGAATACGATTTCAGTGCCGACGGCGCCGTTGGCGCCAGGCCGATTTTCAACCACGATTGGTTGGCCAAGCCTGCCGCCCACTGCAGTGACCATCACCCGTGCGGCGATATCTGAACCACCACCTGGAGGATACGGAACAACCAGTTTGATCGGCCTTTGTGGCAACCAAACATTAGGTGCTTGCGCCTGTGCGTGCACAGACACCAAACTGCCTGTCAACGCAATGCTCAGCACTTGGATCCATCCGCACATTGTTTTGCGCATACAAATAGCCCGCGCTAAACAAACACTCGTTAGCTGCTTCATTGCTGTCTCCTCGCCCTTTAATGAGCGTTAGATGCGATGTGGTGCTGTCTTCAGCACCCTTTTTATTTTTATACAACAACCGTCTGCGCCGCACCGTCTGCGCATTCGCGAATATCACCCAACTGATATACCGTTTCGCCTTGCGCGCGCAACGCGGCACTAATCGCTTGTGCATGCTCGGGCGCCACGACGGCAACCATACCGATGCCGCAATTAAACACACGATACATCTCGGCATCCGCGACGCCACCCTGTTGTTGCAGCCAGGAAAAGAGCTGCGGCATCTGCCAGGCATCACGCTGCAAATGCGCCTGCAAACCAGCTTGCAAAATTCGCGGTACGTTGTCCAACAAGCCGCCACCGGTAATGTGTGCAAGACCTTTGATCTGGCCTTCATATTGCGCCAGTACCGCGAGTACGGGTTTGACATACAAGTGTGTGGGCGCCATCACCACGTCACCCAAGGGGCGACCGTGAAAATCTTGCTCGGGTCGCGCACCCGCGCGTTGCAAAATCTTGCGCAACAGCGAAAAGCCATTTGAATGGGCGCCACTAGAGGCCAAACCCAATACAACGTCACCCGGTCGAATCGATTTACCGTCAATCAGTTTAGATTTTTCAGCCGCACCTACTGCGAAGCCAGCGAGGTCATATTCGCCATCCGGATACATGCCGGGCATTTCGGCAGTTTCGCCACCGATCAACGCACAACCCGATAGTTCACATCCACGCGCAATACCGCCGACCACCTGTGCCGCCACATCCACTGACAATTTGCCGCAAGCAAAATAGTCTAGAAAAAATAAGGGCTCAGCCCCCTGCACCAAGATGTCGTTTACGCTCATGGCAACCAAATCAATGCCAACCGTGTCGTGGCGCTGCCAATCGAAGGCCAATTTAAGTTTGGTGCCTACGCCATCCGTGCCCGATACCAAGACCGGTTCTTTGTAACGCTTGGGCACTTCAAACAAAGCGCCAAACCCGCCTATACCCGCCAAGACCCCCTCGCGCATCGTGCGTGCAGCCATCGGTTTGATGCGATCAACTAACGCGTCTCCGGCGTCAATATCAACGCCAGCGTCGCGATAAGTGAGAGGTTTGTTTGCTTGAGTCATAAGAAAAAGCCGAGGTTATGTGACAATTGCGGGGTTTCCCCCGTGGTTTTACCTAATTTTACGATGAGTCGATGAGTCGGCAGCTACTTCTAGAGATCATTCCCGCGCCGAGCCCAACTTTAAGCAACACTGTGGTCGGTTCAAACTCTGCCGCCCTTGAGGCGGCAAGTGGACTTGTACCAGGTCGCGCCCTCTATCTTTGGGGGCCACCTGGGGCAGGCCGCAGCCACGTGCTAAAAGCCATCTCTGCCGAAAAACCCTCTGTTTTCTTTGACTTAGCGTCACCCGCCGCTGAAATGATGACTTGGGCAACGCGCCCGATCACGGGCTCAGACCTCCAATTGGTGTGCGTGGATGACATTCAAGAAATGCTCCCAGAGCAGCAGGCCTGCGTATTTGCCCTGTACAATCGCTGGCGTGAGCTTGCCTCAACGCAAGACGCGTTTGCGCTTGCTGTGACAGGCGACCGTGCCCCGATGATGATGTCACTGCGTGAAGACTTGCGCACGCGTTTAGGCTGGGATCTGGTCTTTCGCCTAGACCCACTGTCTGACCAAGAAAAATTTGAAGCGATACAAACTTATGCCCAACGACAAGGCCTCCCCCTGTCTGCTGAAGTGCTCGACTGGATGTTGACGCATTATTCCCGCGATATTCGCCAGTTGTTTGCCCTAGTCGATGCGCTCGACCGTTATTCTTTGTCCAAGCACCGCAGCGTCACTGTGCCGCTCATGCGCATGATGTTGGCGGACCGCGATTTTTTGCAATCTTCACTTCCTTTTGCTTAACCCCTAACGTTTTTAGTCAACGCTCATGACCTCCAGACGCCTGGCCCTCTTCGATCTTGATCACACCTTGTTGCCACTCGACAGCGATCACCAATGGGCCGAGTACCTTGCCAAGTCAGGACGTGCCGGTGATCCGGTGCAGGCGCTGGCGCGTAATGAAGACTTGATGAATCGTTACAACGCAGGCGACCTCACCGCAGAGCAGGCTGCCGAGTTCATGCTGGGTTTACTGGCGGCACACCCCCCGCACCTGCTCGCGGCTTGGCATGAAGACTACATGCAACGCGTGATTCGCCCGGCCATGACAGAAAAAGCCCTTGCCATTGTGCAGAAACACCTTGAAGCAGGCGATCTCTGTGCCATGGTCACGGCCACCAACAGCTTTGTGACCGCGCCAATTGCACGCGCCTTTGGCGTACCCACCTTGATTGCCACCGAACCCGAATTTGTTGCGGGGCGCTACACCGGGAAGATTCACGGTACGCCAAGCTTCAAACAGGGCAAGGTCATACGCGTGAACGCGTGGCTTGCCACGCTGAACCGAAATCTGAAAGATTTTGACGAATCATACTTTTACACAGATTCACTCAATGATCTACCTCTACTTGAGGTGGTGACACATCCGATCGTCACCAACCCAAGCCCAAGTCTGCTCAAAGTTGCGCAAGAACGCAACTGGCCAGTCCTGAATATTTTTACCTCGCTGGCCGATCACAAATCCTAATGATTACAGACACGATTAAACGTTTTGTTGGTCAACTCTTTGGTCAACGCTCACACGGATTACAGCGGATCAGCCGCGACAAACATGGCATCGATCGGCGCAATGTATCGCGTCATGCCATCAAAGTCTGTGAAGTCTTGCAACACGAAGGATACCAAGCCTATATCGTGGGTGGTGCGGTACGTGACTTGATTGTCGGGCTCGAGCCCAAAGACTTCGACGTCGCTACCAACGCCACGCCTGAGCAAGTGCGCCCACTCTTTAGGCGCGCGCGAATCATTGGGAGACGCTTTCAACTTGTACACGTTGTGTTTGGTCAAGAGATTATCGAAACCTCGACCTTTCGTGCGCCCGCCTCAGAGTCTCAGGCTACGGATGAAAATGGTCGCATTCTGCGCGACAACGAATTTGGTACACATGCCCAAGATGCCGCGCGCCGCGACTTTACGATCAACGCACTGTATTACGATCCAACAACCGAAGAGGTCATCGACTACCACCAAGGTGTTGAAGATCTTAAGCATCGCGTCATACGCATGATCGGTGATCCGCGCACGCGATATCGTGAGGATCCCGTGCGGATGCTGCGCGCCGTGCGCTTTGCCGTCAAGCTCAATGGCAAAATAGATCCCGCCTCGCAAGAGCCCTTGCAATCGATGGCGGACTTAATCGAAAACGTGCCCGCATCGCGTTTGTTTGACGAGATGCTCAAGCTACTGACTTGCGGGCATGCGATGGATTGCCTACAGCGTTTGCGGCAAGACGGCTTGCATCAGGGGATGTTGCCTCTACTAGACGTCGTGCTTGAACAGCCAGGCGGTGAAGCGTTCATTGAGCTTGCTCTGGATCGCACTGATCATCGCGTCCGCGCTGGAAAAACCGTCAGCCCTAGCTTTTTGTTTGCTGCACTGCTATGGCATCAGGTTGAACTACGCTGGCAACAACTGCTTGCGAACGGTGAAACGGGCATCCCTGCGTTGATGCAAGCGGCTGATTCAGTCTTGGATGAACAAACAGAAAAGCTTGCGATTCAAAAGCGCTTTAGCGCCGATATGCGCGAGATCTGGTTTATGCAGCCTCGGTTTGATCGGCGGTTACCGAAATCGATCTGGCGCATGATTGAACAACCGCGGTTTCGTGCTGCGGTAGATTTTCTTCAGTTACGCGCTGCAGCGGGTGCCTTTGACAGCGTCCTGGCCCAATGGTGGATGGATTTGGCCAATGCCGATGATTCAGGCAAGGCCGACATGATCGAAGAGTTAAACAAGCTACCTCGCGAAGGTAACGGCGGCGCACCACGCCCACGTCGACGCAGACGCGCGCCACGGTCGACTGAAGGCCAACAAGATGCCCCGTTTGTTGAATAAGCATTGACAACGTCAATGCGTACGCGTGCTTATATCGGACTTGGCGCAAATCTGGGCGATGCAAGGCAAACCATTGCGATCGCAATCAATACACTACGCAGCACACCCGAAATTTTTGCCTTACTCCAGGCGCCGCTTTACCACAGCGACCCAGTCGATGCACAAGGGCCTGTGTTTATCAATACCGTCGTGGCCATTGATACCACCCTTGAACCTGTAGCGCTTCTTGATTTATTACAGTCAATTGAGCAACAACACGGTCGCGAGCGCCCATACCAAAACGCACCGCGAACACTTGATCTAGACTTGCTGCTCTATGGTGACTTAACGATCAACACACCGCGACTGACCGTGCCACATCCACGCATGCATCAGCGCGCTTTTGTTTTACGGCCCTTGCAAGACCTTGCGCCAGACTTGCAACTCGTTCAAGGCAGCTTAAACGCGTTACTCGTCAAGTGTCAGGATCAAAAACTTGAGCAAATCAAGTAGCTTCGGCCGCCGAGCAGCAACGTCCGTTTAGCCTGCAAGTGCACGTGACAAACAAGCCTCCCGTGTTTGTCTGATGCGCTCTTCAATTTTTAGTTTTCTGGTTATCCGCCCTAAATTGCGCGATCGGCAGTTAATCTTGCCATCGTGGCTTGATCAACACCCAGCGATTCGAGAATGGCCTTGGTGTGTTCGCCAATGCCGGGAATCGGATCCATGCGCGCATCAAACTGATTGCTCGTTGCCGGTGGCAAAAGTGCAGGCAATAAGCCCACTGGGCTTTGCACCTGCGTCCAACGTTCGCGTGCCTTGAGTTGCGGATGCGCCCAAACGTCTTTCATCTCGTTGACACGCGCGTTGGCAATTTGCGCATCCTCAAGCTTTTGCACGACCTGATCGACCGTCATTTTAGAAAACAGTTCGACAATCACTTCCCGCAGACGGGCACGATTCGCCGCCCGTTTGGTATTGGTATCAAATTCGGGGTCGGTTGCCAGCGCTTTTTGATCAAGCACTTTTTCACAAAAGATCAACCATTCGCGTTCATTTTGCAAGCCCAACATCACGGTGTTTCCATCACCAATCGGAAAGGGCCCATACGGATAAATAGTGGCGTGCGAGGCACCCGAGCGCGGCGGCGGCGAAGCGCCCTCGAACGCGTAATACATCGGAAAGCTCATCCACTCGACCATGCTTTCAAGCATTGAGACATCAAGATGGCTGCCTAGACCTGTTTTATGTCGCAGTAGCAGCGCGTTCAGAATGCTGGAATAAGCATACGAACCGGCCGAGATATCTGCGATTGAGCAGCCTGCTTTGGAAGGTTCGTCAGCCGAACCCGTCACCGATACAAAACCGCTTTCGCTTTGAATCAATAGATCGTAGGCTTTTTTAGTTTCGTACGGACCCCCTTCACCATAGCCCGAGATATCGCACACAATCAATTTTGGAAATTTAGAATGCAAGGCTTCAAAGGACAAGCCCATCCGCGCCGCAGCCCCAGGCGCCAAGTTCTGCACCAATACATCGGCCTGCGCCAGCAGTTGCTCGAGAATCGGTCCGGCATCCGCATGTTTCAAATCTAGTGTGAGACTTTCTTTTGAACGATTCGTCCAGACAAAATGCGAGGCCATCCCACGCGTGCGTTCGTCATACTTACGCGCAAAGTCGCCCACGCCTGGACGTTCAATTTTAATGACGCGGGCACCCATATCCGCAAGCTGGCGCGTACAAAAAGGCGCTGCAATTGCGTGTTCAAGACTGATCACTGTGATGCCGTCTAAGGGACGCGGACCTTGTTTTGTTGTATGACTCATGCTTCAAACCTCAATTCAGCCTGATGGGCGAGTGTGCCGTCTTGTTCGGCCCAGAGCTTCGCTTCGCCGGGGGCAACGATAGTGCCAGCAACATCGAACGCGGTGGGTGCGATCAAAGGCCGTAAACCTCGATAGGATAAGTGTTTAAGCGTTGCGTGCGGATGGGCCTGCGTAAACGCCTGACACATCAAGGTTGCAATCAAGGGGCCGTGAATCACCAGGCCTGGATAACCCTCTTTTTCTGTCACGTACGGGTGATCGTAATGAATACGATGGCTGTTAAATGTAACGGCCGAATATCTGAAGAGCAGCACAGCACTAGGATCAACCGGCTGCTTCCATTGTGACGCCGGCGCCGGCTCGGTGCCTTGAAGCTTGGGTGGACTCGGTTCGCGGTACACAATATCCTGCTCTTCACTCACGATCAGCTTGCCGTTTTGCACAATGTCGTGCTTGACGGTCACAAACAATAACGAGCCCGTGCGGCCTTTCTTCTCTTGAATAGCGGTCACGGTGGAGGTCTTGTGCGCGTCAGTGCCAACAACCAAACCGCCATCAAAATTCACTCGCCCACCAGCCCACATACGATTGCGATTATCCGCAGGCGGCAAAAAGCTACCGCGCGCTGGGTGCCCATCGGTGCCCGTGAGCGCGATCGGTACAGTCTCTAAAAAAAATGCCCAGTGCCAAAGCGGCGGAATGATTGCCCCCAGGACTGGGATCGGCAGCCCTAAAGTGACGGCGATACGCGCCGCGTGTCCGGGATCCATACGATCTACTACTGTTTGTGTTTTACCCAACCACGCACTTAAATCAGTCGTCGACATCAATTACCCTTTAATGAGAATCTACTCTTCGCGGTTTCTTTCACATTAAGCCGCGTTGAGGTCTTGCATACGTTGCAAATGAAAGTTTGTGTCGCCCAATAACATGTCGGTATAGGTGAGCCGTTTAAAGTAATCACCCACCTCAAGCTCATCGGTCATCCCCATTCCGCCGTGCAACTGTACGGACATTTCACCCACCAGACGCGCCGCCGCGGCGACCTCGACTTTAGCCATCGACACTAGGCGGCTGCGTTTAGCAGCATCTGGTTCACCAAGCGCGTTGGTCGCGACATAGGTCATCGATAAGCCCATTTCAGATTGAATCAACATATCGCCCAAACGATGCTGCAACACTTGAAACGCGGCAAGAGGCTGACCAAACTGTTTGCGCGTCTTCGAGTATTGAATCGTACTGTCGGTCAAATAGGCCATTGCTCCGCAGGCGTGCGCGCAAAGCGCCACAATCCCATGGTCTAAGGCAAGCGTTAACAATTGCTCTGCAGCGACACCGCTCGCGATGAGCTGAGTCTTTGTCAATTGAACGCCTTTCAAACTAATCGTGGCCGCGCGCGCGCCATCAAACGTCGGGTGGTCTTGCACTGAAACGCCTTGGGTATCTGCAGGCACTAAAAACAAAGCGACTTCTCCACCCAACACGGCTGAAACAATCAGCGCCTGAGCGCCGGCCCCGTGCCAAACCAAAATTTTTCTTCCTTCAAGGCTATAGCCGTCTTTGGAAACTGTTGCCCGGGTACATAGCGGTCGTTGAGCGTCGCGCTCACCTTGTTCTTGCCATGCCACGGCCAAGACCGCATCGCCTTCAGCATGCGCTGTCAACCACTGTTGTTTAAGCGCTTGGTTCTGACAGTGCGCCAATAACGTCACCGCGATCACCGCACTCGAAATCACAGGCTCACTGACCAACCCGCGTCCAAGCTCTTGATGCACCGCCAACATCGTGGCCGGCGTCTCACCGAAACCACCAAATTCTTCTGGCACCAATAGACCGCCAATGCCCAGTTCAACCAAGCTGCTCCAGGCGTTGAGGTTTAACACGCCTGCTCCCTGGCGCTCACGCCGCTTTGGTCGCGACCAGTTGTCTTCGACTAGCCTGCGCAAACTATCTGTCAGCATGCGCTGTTCTTGCGAGTATTCAAAGTCCATGTTTCTATACTCCGATAATTTGTTTGGCGATAATGCCTTTTTGCACTTCGTTGGTACCGCCATAAATCGCAGTCTTGCGCATATCAAAGTAGGCGGCAGCTGCGGCGGGCGAATACTCGGGGCTTGGCCCGTGATACGAGGCATCCGCAAACATCCACTCTGGGTCATAGGGCCAGGCATCGGCGCCTGCAACCTGCATTTGCAAACGCGCGAGCTCCATCTGCAATTCAGAACCACGTATTTTTAGAATCGAAGCTTTTGGACCCGGATCTGTTTGATCTGCAGCAACGCGCAACACCATCATTTCAAGGGCTAACAGCTGGCCTTCAGCGCGATTAATGCCGTCGCGCACGCGCGAGCTCAGGCTCAGCGATTCACCACTTGCCATCGTGCGATCCGCCAAAGACTTCAGGATCGCGAGTTCACGATGACAATGACCAATGCCCGCAATACCACCTCGCTCGTGTCCCAACAAATACTTGGCATAGGTCCAACCTTGATTTTCTTCACCGACAAGATTTTCAAGCGGTGCCTCAACGTTTTCAAGCCAAACTTCGTTCACGTCCGCACCGCCATCTAAGGTTTTAATCGGACGAACGGTGACCCCCGGTTGTTTCATATCAATCAGAATCATTGAAATGCCACGCTGTGCTTTTGCACCGCTATCTGTGCGCGTCAAGCAAAACATCCAGTCGGCAAAATGTGCCATCGTGGTCCAGGTTTTTTGCCCATTAATGATGTAACGATCCCCCACACGCTCAGCGCGGGTTTTGAGTGAAGCGAGATCCGAGCCAGAACCAGGCTCTGAATAACCCTG
>CALQNE010000097.1 GCA_943331855.1 Bordetella parapertussis | reverse complement strand
GAACTCACCCGTACCGTAATGCGCGCCGACCACCAAGCGTTTGGGGCCAATTTTTTCAATAGGAACCATTATTACCAGACTCCGAACAATTTAAGACCAAACACAACCGTGAGTGCGAGGCTCACGCCCATGACCATGCTTGCACTTTTCGCAGATGACTCTTTATCAACGCCAATATGCAGATCAAGCAGCAGGTAGCGAATGCCCGCGCAGAAGTGATGCAGATACCCCCAGATCAAACCAAGCAAGATGAGCTTCATGAGCGGGTGGCCAACGACTTTAGACATCGAGGCAAAGCCCGCCTCTGAACCAAAGCTCATGGCAAACAAGGCGATCAACAAAGGCAAGCATACAAACAATGCAGCACCACTGATCCGATGAAGAATCGAAACCTTACCCGCCATGGGCAGGCGGTAGTGCATCAAATCCGTCACATTAATGTTACGGAACTGAGGACGCGGCTTTGGGGCTGTGTCAGACATAACGACCTCGATTTAAAAACGTTTTATTAGGATTAACACTATATTCTCGCCGATGTGGGCCATCGGTTCAAATGGATCATTTAAATCAATTAATTCAAACTATTACGATAATGATACCGATCGGTCACATAATGACCCACCCGTAATTCTACCGGACGATCGGCGTAGGTAAACGAAATACGATCCACTTTAAGCATAGGGGTATCTTTGGGAATCGCTAACAGCGTACTCATCTCATGGTCAGCACTGACGGCGCGAAGCTTCTCTTCGGCACGCACCATACTGATACCAAATTCGGTTTCTAAAAAGCCATACAGCGGCCCCGAGTAACCATTGAGCAGATCAGCCGTTAACCCCTTGAACAGTGCGCCGGGCAAAAAGATGTCATCCACGACGGTTGGCACGCCCGCGAACGACAGCAGGCGACGAATGGCCACAACCGGGTCGCCAGCCTTCAGGTCAAGCGCCCGGGCAATCTCGGCGCTTGAACGAATCCGACGGCAATCAAGAATTTGGCTTTCAGCGGGTTGTGGCTCGCCCTGGTTGGGCGCCAGCCTTAAGAAACGAAACCGAACGCGGGCTTCGTGGTGTGTTGAAACAAAAGTCCCTTTACCCTGCCGACGAAGCAATAGGTTCTCAGCGGCAAGCTCATCCACCGCCTTGCGCACCGTGCCCTGGCTCACTTGAAACCGTAGCGCCAATTCAGTTTCGCTTGGAATGGCCTCGCCAGGCTTCCAGTCGCCGCGGTCAAGCGCCTGCACCAACAAGTCTTTAATCTGTTGGTAAAGTGGACTAAACGCCGCAGCACCCGTTGCACTTGGTGCCGACAGGGGTTTACGGGCTAAGACCTCAGACATGGGCAGGACGGGTTAAACACATACCGTCATTGTGTCATAAGCGCCCCCGTAAGTCCACGACTCTTCTGTCTTATATAAGATATATGATTGATTGACTCTGTTGTCAATTTGCTCTAGCATCGCGCTCTGAATTCATGCCTCCCCAGTCCTCAGGATCGGGTCGACGCAAAAAAGCTAAACTGCTTGTTATACAGAGCAATTAACACCTTTCCTCTTTCTTACATCCTAGCAATTAACTCAGCCTTCTCGGAGAAAACTATGTCTAAACCCGCCGTGCGCGTTGCGGTCACCGGTGCTGCCGGCCAAATCGGTTACGCCCTCTTGTTTCGCATTGCTTCAGGTGAAATGCTCGGTAAAGATCAACCTGTGATCTTGCAACTGCTTGAAATCCCTGACGAGAAAGCACAAAAAGCACTCAAAGGCGTGATGATGGAGCTCGACGACTGCGCCTTTCCGCTGCTGCAATCCATGAGCGCACACGGCGATCCACGCGAAGCGTTTAAGGATGTCGAAGTCGCTTTGCTGGTCGGTTCGCGTCCTCGCGGCCCCGGCATGGAACGCGCCGACTTGTTGGCCGTGAACGCAGCAATTTTTACAGCGCAAGGCAAGGCGTTGAATGACGTCGCCCACCGCAACGTGAAAGTGCTGGTGGTTGGTAACCCAGCTAATACGAATGGCTACATCGCCATGAAATCGGCACCCGATCTGCCCGCAAAAAACTTTACGGCAATGCTGCGCCTTGACCACAACCGTGCCCTGTCACAACTGGCCTCAAAATTAGGCAAACCTGTTGCTGATATTCAAAAATTAGCGGTTTGGGGCAATCACTCCCCCACGATGTACGCCGATTACCGCTTTGCAACGATTGGCGGCCAAAGCGTTGAAAAACTCATTAACGATCCAGTCTGGAATCGCGACGTATTCTTGCCCACGGTTGGCAAGCGCGGCGCAGCCATCATCGAGGCGCGCGGCTTATCTTCGGCCGCTTCGGCTGCAAACGCGGCAATTGACCACATCCGTGACTGGGTGCTGGGTACAAACGGCAAATGGGTCACCATGGGCATCGCCTCAGATGGCAGCTATGGCATTCCTGAAGGCACGATGTATGGCGTGCCCGTTACTTGCCAGGGTGGCGAATATCAGCGCGTGACCGGCCTCGAAATCGATGCGTTTTCTCGCGAACGCATGGACTTAACCTTGAAAGAACTGATCGAAGAACGTGACGCCGTTGCGCATCTACTGAAGTAAATCGTTATGCCCGTTTAAAAATGAACCCATACAGACACAGTCTCGCGGGTTCATTTTTTTTATCTGTTTTTGGAGAAAAGAATGTCCAAACAAGCTACCGCCGGTGAGCGCTTTCGCGCCGCCCTCGCATCAGAGCAACCACTACAAATTATTGGCGCCATCAATGCACACCACGCCCTGCTCGCCAAGCGCGCTGGCTTTAAGGCTATCTATCTATCAGGGGGCGGCGTTGCGGCAGGCTCGCTCGGCTTACCCGATCTGGGCATCAACACCCTGGATGACGTACTGACCGACGTGCGTCGCATCACAGACGTGTGCGACACGCCTTTGATTGTCGATATCGACACGGGCTTTGGCCCCTCGGCCTTTAACATTGCGCGCACGATTCAAAGCCTGACCAAGTTTGGTGCTGCCGGATGCCACATCGAAGACCAAGTAGGCGCCAAGCGCTGCGGCCATCGCCCGGGTAAAGAAATTGTGTCGACCGAAGAAATGCGCGATCGCGTCAAAGCCGCCGTCGACGCGCGCACAGACGAGAGTTTTTACATCATTGCGCGCACGGATGCGATCGCTTCGCACGGTGTGGATGCTGCAATCGAACGGGCCCTCGCCTGTATTGAAGCCGGCGCTGACGCGATTTTTGCTGAAGCGGCTTACGATCTTGCCACCTTCGAGAAATTTGGCAAAGCTGCTGGCGTTCCACTGTTGGCAAACATTACCGAATTCGGCAAAACACCTTTATTCACCGTTGATGAGCTGAAGTCTGCTGGGGTGGGAATGGTGTTGTACCCCTTGTCAGCCTTCCGTGCCGCCAACAAAGCTGCAGAAGCGGTATACCAAGCGGTTCGTCGCGATGGCCATCAAAAAAATGTTGTCGACATGATGCAAACCCGTGATGAACTGTACGATCGCATCAACTACCACGAGTTTGAAGGCAAACTCGACGTATTGTTCGCCCAAGGCAAATCGAAATAATCTGATCAAGGATCTCTATCATGGCAACTGCTAAAAAATCTCCTGCAAAAAAAGCCGCTGCGCCTGCAGAAGCGGCACCCACGTTCAAACCTAAAAAATCAGTCGCACTGTCGGGCGTGACTGCTGGCAATACGGCGCTCTGCACCGTGGGCCGCAGCGGCAACGACCTGCACTATCGTGGCTACGATGTTCTCGACTTTGCTGATAGCAGCGAGTTCGAAGAAATCGCCCACTTATTGATTCACGGCAAGTTGCCCAACAAAGCCGAACTGACCGCATACAAAGAAAAACTGCGTACGCTGCGCGGCTTGCCTGCACAGTTGCAAACCGTACTTGAATCGCTTCCTGCCGCCAGCCATCCGATGGATGTTATGCGCACAGCCGCTTCGGCACTGGGCTGCATGCTACCCGAGAAAGAAGACCACAATATTCCAGACGCCCGCGATATCGCCGATCGTTTAATGGCCAATCTTGGTTCGGCGTTGCTGTACTGGTATCACTTTAGCCATAACGGTCGCATTATTGATGTGCAGACCGATGACGATTCAATCGGTGCGCACTTCTTGCATCTGTTGCATGGCAAAAAACCCAATGCTGACTGGGTACGTGCCATGCACACTTCACTGAACCTTTATGCTGAACACGAGTTCAACGCCTCAACCTTTACCTGCCGCGTTATTGCAGGCACAGGTTCAGACATGTACTCAGCCATTGCAGGCGGCATTGGTGCACTACGCGGCCCCAAGCACGGCGGCGCAAACGAAGTTGCCTTCGAAGTGCAAAAACGCTACGAAACCCCAGCTGAAGCCGAAGCCGATATTCGTGCTCGCGTTGAGAACAAACAAGTTGTGATTGGCTTTGGGCATCCTGTGTACACCATTGCCGACCCACGCAATAAAGTTATCAAAGACGTTGCGTTACGCCTGTCAAAGAAAGCCGGCACCACGAAAATGTTTGATATCGCTGACCGCATTGAAGCTGTGATGTGGGATTCGAAAAAAATGTTTGCGAACCTTGACTGGTTCTCGGCCGTGTCGTATCACATGATGGGTGTACCGACCGCCATGTTTACACCTTTGTTTGTGATCGCACGCACTGCCGGTTGGGCCGCCCATATTATTGAACAACGCATTGATAACAAGATTATTCGCCCCGCTGCAAATTACACGGGCCCAGATGATCAAAAATTTGTTCCGCTCGCGCGTCGCAAATAAGTTGCCGCACTGTTAGTACAAGGTGAACCGCAAGGTTCACCTTGTCATCTGCACCGATGCCATCTTGACCTGACACCACCACCTGATTGAGCCCACATGAATACCGCACATCGCAAACCACTGTCCGGCACGAAACTGGACTACTTTGACGCTCACGCGGCTGTCGACGCTATCGAGCCTGGCGCCTACAACAAGCTCCCTTACACCTCACGTGTGCTCGCTGAAAATCTCGTGCGTCGTTGTGATCCTGAATTGCTGATCCCAGCACTGAAGCAGCTCATTGAGCGAAAGAGCGATATGGATTTTCCATGGTTTCCGGCGCGTGTCGTGTGTCACGACATCCTCGGCCAAACTGCACTGGTTGATCTGGCCGGCCTGCGCGATGCCATCGCAGCACAAGGCGGCGATCCTGCACTTGTCAATCCGGTTGTCCCGACACAGCTAATTGTGGATCACTCACTGGCTGTCGAGTGTGGTGGCTTTGATCCCGATGCCTTTGCAAAGAATCGTGCGATCGAAGACCGACGCAACGAGGATCGTTTCCACTTTATCAACTGGACCAAGAAAACGTTTAAAAATGTCGATGTCATTCCTCCAGGAAACGGCATCATGCATCAGATTAATTTAGAAAGAATGTCGCCCGTGGTGCACGCCCTCAATGGCGTCGCGTTTCCTGATACCTTAGTCGGCACCGACAGCCACACACCCCACGTCGATGCGTTGGGCGTCATTGCGATCGGTGTAGGTGGCCTCGAAGCTGAAAGTGTGATGCTTGGTCGCGCCTCTTGGATGCGTCTGCCTGACATCATTGGCGTTGAGCTCACCGGCAAACTCAAGTCTGGCATCACCGCAACCGATTTAGTCCTGGCGTTGACAGAATTTTTGCGCAGCCAAAAAGTCGTGTCGTCGTACCTTGAATTCTTTGGCGATGGTGTGGCGCATTTGACGCTTGGTGATCGCGCCACCATCTCGAACATGACACCTGAGTACGGTGCAACCGCTGCGATGTTCTATATCGATCAGCAAACGATCGACTACCTGCGCTTGACCGGGCGCGAAGAAGAACAAATTAAGCTCGTCGAAACTTACGCTAAACAAACCGGCTTGTGGGCTGACAGCTTAAAAGGCGCTCACTACGAACGCGTGTTGCATTTTGATCTATCAAGCGTCGTTCGCAATATCGCAGGTCCGTCCAATCCTCATCGCAGGGTCCCAACCTCAGAGCTCGCCGCAAAAGGCATCTCAGGCAAAGTTGAAAATGACGCGGGTTTAATGCCCGATGGCGCCGTCATCATTGCTGCAATTACCAGTTGCACCAATACCAGCAATCCGCGCAACGTGATCGCGGCAGGGTTATTGGCGCGCAATGCCAATGCTAAAGGGCTCACGCGCAAGCCTTGGGTGAAATCCTCGCTCGCACCAGGCTCCAAGACGGTTGAGCTTTATTTACAAGAGGCCAAACTATTGACCGAACTTGAAGCGCTTGGCTTCGGCATTGTGGCCTTTGCTTGCACGACCTGTAACGGAATGAGTGGCGCGCTCGATCCAGTCATTCAGCAAGAAATTATCGACAGAGACTTATACGCAACCGCAGTGCTGTCGGGCAACAGAAATTTTGACGGGCGCATTCACCCCTACGCGAAGCAAGCGTTTCTTGCCTCGCCTCCGTTAGTAGTGGCCTATGCGATTGCAGGCACCATCCGCTTTGATATCGAAAAAGATGTATTGGGCCTTGATCAACACGGCAAACCGGTAACGTTAAAAGACATCTGGCCCTCAGATGAAGAAATCGATGCGATCGTGGCCTCGAGCGTGAAGCCCGAGCAATTTCGTAAAGTGTACGAACCCATGTTTGCAGCGAGCGTTGAAACGGGCGAAAAACTCAGCCCCCTGTACGACTGGCGACCACAGAGCACGTACATCCGTCGCCCCCCCTATTGGGAGGGCGCCTTGGCCGGCGAACGTGCACTTAAAGGCATGCGTCCGTTGGCAGTGCTTGGAGACAACATCACTACTGACCACCTATCCCCTTCGAACGCCATCATGCTCGACAGCGCCTCGGGCGAATATCTGGCCAAGATGGGCGTGCCTGAAGAGGACTTCAATTCGTACGCGACGCATCGTGGCGATCATTTGACCGCGCAACGCGCGACGTTTGCCAATCCCAAACTGCTGAACGAAATGGTGATTGAGAACGGTAAAGTCAAACAAGGCTCTCTTGCCCGCATTGAACCTGAAGGCAAAGTCACGCGCATGTGGGAGGCCATTGAGACCTACATGAATCGCCAGCAACCGCTCATCATTGTGGCCGGCGCCGATTACGGACAAGGATCATCGCGCGATTGGGCGGCCAAGGGCGTTCGTTTGGCGGGTGTCGAGGCTATTGTTGCCGAAGGCTTCGAACGGATTCACCGCACCAACCTTGTCGGGATGGGCGTCTTGCCACTCGAATTCAAAGCGGGTGTGAATCGACTGACGTTAAGCCTGGATGGCACCGAAACCTATGATGTCCTCGGCGAACGAACACCGTTGGCGACACTCACGCTTGTCATTCATCGTAAAAATGGCGAGCAAATCAAGGTGCCCGTCACGTGTCGCTTGGATACCGCCGAAGAAGTGTCAATCTACGAAGCTGGCGGCGTGTTGCAACGTTTTGCGCAAGATTTTCTTGAGTCAAACGCCGCGGCCTAACTGACACATCGACAAACACCGCAGGGATATTTGAAAGGATCACGATATGAGTCACGCCCCCCAGATCAAAGTGCCCGCCACCTATATACGTGGCGGTACCAGTAAAGGCGTTTTTTTTCGTCTGCAAGACTTACCCAAGGCAGCGCAAGTGCCGGGCGCCGCGCGAGATGCCTTATTGCTTAGAGTCATTGGCAGCCCTGACCCCTACGGCAAACAAACCGATGGCATGGGTGCCGCAACCTCAAGCACCAGCAAAACTGTGATCCTGTCAAAAAGTACGCGACCCGATCACGACATCGACTATCTGTTTGGTCAGGTTTCAATCGACAAACCCTTTGTGGACTGGAGCGGCAATTGCGGCAACCTGACCTCTGCTGTCGGTCCGTTTGGAATCAGCAATGGTCTGGTCGACCCCGCGCGTATTCCACAAAACGGCACTGCGACCATTCGAATTTGGCAAGCCAATATTGGTAAAACAATTATTGCCCACGTGCAGATGACCAATGGCAGCGTGCAAGAAACGGGCGACTTTGAGCTTGACGGTGTGACCTTTCCGGCTGCAGAAGTACAACTCGAATTTATGGATCCAGCGGCAGACGATGAAGATGGCGGCGGCTCGATGTTTCCCACAGGCAATATTGTGGATGAGTTAGAAGTGCCTGGTGTTGGTACCTTCAAAGCCACCATGATTAACGCAGGTATCCCAACAATTTTTGTCAATGCCGCTGATATTGGCTACAAAGGTACAGAGTTACAAGACGACATTAATAGCGACCCTAAAGCGCTGGCAATGTTTGAAACAATTCGTGCTTACGGTGCCGTGCGCATGGGCTTGATTAAACATATCGATGAAGCCGCAACACGACAACACACACCTAAAGTCGCCTTCGTGGCCAAGCCGGCTGACTACATCGCCTCAAGCGGCAAAGCGATCGCAGCCAAAGACACGAACGTGCTCGTGCGTGCGATGTCGATGGGAAAACTTCATCACGCCATGATGGGGACCGCCGCGGTTGCGATTGGCACGGCAGCGGCCATTCCTGGCACGCTCGTCAATTTGGCTGCCGGTGGAGGGGATCTTGAAGCAGTTCGTTTCGGCCATCCCTCGGGCACGTTGCGCGTTGGTGCACAAGCTACACAAGTCAAAGGCGAATGGGTTGTGACGAAGGCCATCATGAGCCGAAGCGCTCGCGTGCTGATGGAAGGCTGGGTTCGCGTACCGGGCGATGTATTGCCCCAGGATCAAAAATAATGGCAGTCGCTTTGCATTTTTCGTTCACGACGTTCATCACCTGTGCCATGGTATTTTTTATTTCGGGCGCATACCTGATGCTATTTAAAATTCGTTACGCGAACGAACTATTTAAACATCCATATTTGACGCAACGCACATTCAACCAATACTCACTCTCTATCAAGATGACTATTGTGCTGGATTATTTTTTACGTATCGCATTTCCAAAATCCAATACATGGATTGCAGGAAACGCCAATGAGCTGTTGAAGCACGTTGACCCTCAAGACATCCCAACGAACGTGAAGTGGCCCATCGTCGGCCTTTGGGCAAGCTGCTTCATCGGCATGATCGCAATGCTCACGCTTTGGGCTTTACTGATTATCGGAATTTCCAAATGACCACCCCGACAATGCCAATCATTGAGCACGATGCAGCCACCCAATGCTTTTCTTTGCACGTTGAAGGACAACGCTGCGTGCTTGATTACACCTTAGTTGGGCAAACCATGACGATTACACACACCGGAGTCCCCGACGCACTTGGTGGTCGTGGCCTCGCCGGACAGCTGACTAAATTTGCGCTTGAACATGCGCGCGCGCACGACTGGAAGGTTGTGCCACGCTGCAGCTATGCAGCCGTTTATATCAGACGGCATACTGAATACGAGCGTTTGCTTGCCTGACGCTCAAGAGGGATAAAGACTCAAACCTAAGTATTACGCAGCGCAAGAATACCCCACAAAAATTAAGTCTTATATAAGATATAAGACACTTGATTGACAAAGCGCTTGCCACTACAATCTTTGGACAAGTTGTCAGACCCGAATACGACGAAAAGGCGAGCTTTTTTGCCCGCATTTTCGACTCACATTACTAACCTTTGAAAGGCGCCATCATGCTTGAAGCCTATCGCCAACACGTTGCCGAACGCGCAGCCCTTGGTATTCCCCCACTTCCGCTTACCGCACAGCAAACCGCTGATCTCATCGAACTGCTAAAAGCACCACCCGCAGGCCAAGGCGAGACCTTGGTTGAATTGATGACGCATCGCGTACCCGCAGGTGTGGATGACGCCGCAAAAGTCAAAGCCTTTTACCTGGCTGCCGTGGCACTTGGCACCGAAAAATGCGCTTTGATTTCACGCAGCAAAGCGACTGAGTTGCTGGGCACGATGCTGGGCGGTTACAACATCGGCCCCATGGTCGATTTGCTTGACGACGCTGAAGTTGGCAAAGTAGCTGCTGAAGGTTTGAAAAAAACCTTGTTGATGTTTGACGCGTTTCATGACGTCAAAGAAAAAGCTTTAAAAGGTAACGCCAACGCGAAAGCGGTAATGCAGAGCTGGGCCGATGGCGAATGGTTTACTAGCCGCCCTGAAGTTCCAAAGAGCCTGACAGTCACTGTGTTCAAAGTCACCGGTGAAACCAACACTGACGATTTGTCTCCTGCACCCGATGCGTGGACACGTCCCGACATCCCGCTACATGCATTGGCAATGCTCAAAAATCCGCGCCCTGGTATCGAGCCTCAAGAAGCCGGCAAAATTGGGCCCATCAATTTCATCAATGATCTGAAAAAGAAAGGCCACTTGGTCGCCTACGTTGGTGACGTGGTCGGCACAGGTTCGTCACGTAAATCAGCCACTAACTCGGTGCTATGGTTTACCGGCGAAGACATCCCTTTCGTCCCTAACAAACGTTTTGGTGGTGTGTGCCTGGGCAGCAAGATTGCTCCGATCTTCTACAACACCATGGAAGATGCTGGTGCCCTGCCGATCGAACTTGATGTATCAAGCATGAACATGGGCGATGTAATCGAGCTGCGCCCTTATGACGGCGAGGCTTTGAAAGACGGCAAGGTCATCTCTAAGTTTGAAGTCAAATCTGAAGTCTTGTTTGACGAAGTGCGTGCAGGCGGCCGTATCCCCCTGATCGTTGGCCGCGGCTTAACCAGCAAAGCGCGCGAAACACTGGGCTTACCACCCTCGACGCTGTTCCGTTTTCCTCACGTCCCTGCTGCTTCTAAAAAGGGCTTCACACTTGCACAGAAGATGGTCGGTCGGGCTTGTGGCTTACCTGAAGGCCAGGGCGTACGTCCCGGCTCTTACTGCGAACCTGCGATGACCTCAGTCGGCAGCCAGGATACAACAGGCCCGATGACACGCGACGAACTCAAAGATCTGGCTTGCTTGGGCTTCTCAGCTGACCTGGTTATGCAATCGTTCTGCCATACTGCGGCGTATCCAAAACCAGTTGATGTCAAAACACATCACTCGTTGCCTCAGTTCATGAGCAACCGTGGTGGGATCTCTCTGCGCCCAGGTGATGGTGTGATTCACTCGTGGCTCAACCGCATGTTGTTGCCTGATACCGTCGGTACTGGCGGCGATTCACATACTCGCTTCCCAATCGGCATCAGCTTTCCTGCTGGCTCAGGTTTGGTGGCGTTTGCTGCTGCCACAGGCGTAATGCCTTTGGATATGCCAGAGTCGGTATTGGTTCGCTTCAAAGGCAAGATGCAACCCGGCGTGACCTTGCGTGACTTGGTCAGCGCAATCCCACTGTACGCGATCAAGGCGGGCTTGTTAACGGTTGACAAGCAAAACAAGCAAAATGTGTTTTCGGGTCGCATTCTTGAAATTGAAGGCTTGCCTGATCTCAAAGCCGAACAAGCCTTTGAACTGTCAGATGCCTCAGCTGAGCGTTCTGCGGCAGGCTGCACCATTCGCCTAAACAAAGAACCCGTCATCGAATACATCAACAGCAATATCG
>CALQNE010000096.1 GCA_943331855.1 Bordetella parapertussis | reverse complement strand
TGACAATGCTTTTGGCGGAAATTCGATAAAAAATGAGGCGTTAAACGAAACGATTACAGTCAGCAAAACTGGAAAGACCAAAAAAACAATTGTGACCCAGGCGATCGCACGCACAATCGCCTGATACCCCCCAGCTTGATATTCGCTAGACCGTTGCACGAAAAACCTTTCGCAAAATACTGGCATAGGCTGCGACCAAAAGGAATGTCAGCACGGTCAGCGTAACAATGATGGCGGCACCCCAGGGAAAATTTAACTGAACCACTAATTGCTCTGCTGCGACCTGTGAAATCATTGCGGTCGATGGAGAACCAAGCATGAGCGGTGTGACGTATGCGCTCATGCTCACTGCAAAAGTCAGCATCGTGCCACCGAAGACTCCTGGCAAGCTCAGGGGCAGTGTAATGTTGCGCAAACACGCCCATTCACTTGACCCAAGCGACAACGCGGCTTCGCGCATGGATGACGGTATCCGTAACAACGACCCATAGATTGGCAGCACCATAAAAGGAATTGCAAAGTGCACAAGGCCGACAATAATCGCACCTTCTGAGTACATGAAACGAATGGGTTGGTCGATGAGGCCAAGACCGATCAGCAGGCTATTGAGTGCGCCGCCATCGGCTAGCACGACCACCCAGCCATAGTTACGAACAATTAGACTAGACGCAAGCGATACGAAGGTCAGGATTAAGATTGCTGTTCGCAGGCGTCTACTTGCACGTAAAAGCAACAAAGCGAGTGGGTAAGACAAAGCAAGCGTGATCAAAACGGTAATGAACGAAATGCGAAACGTTCGAATTAATACTCGACTAAGCCTTGCGCTATCGTAAGTTTTTAGATACTGATAAAAGGTCCAGCCATCGTGTCGATTAGCATCGCCTGAAGAAAACGAAAAACTTTGTGCCAGCAAATTTGTCAGAGGGATGACATAAAAGCACAGTAAAAAAACAAGGAGTGGTGCGAGCAACAAGATTCCCGAACGGTAGCGCTTCCAAAAAGAAAGCGGTGTTCGCGAGAAGCTTGTTGTCGCTAAGAGCATTGACCCTACAGCCTAAAAAAGTAACGAATGCTTGTTCTCATCCGAAAACTTCGTTCCACATCTCGGTGATTTTGGGTCGATTTTTTGATAAAAATGCCCAATCAGCGTAGGTCGTATTGGCCGGATCGCCGATCAGTTTTAGCGTTTCGGGTGAGGTCACCACGTCGATATGGCCGCAGCGCGCGCGCAATACGCTATCAATTTTCGACTGAAATTCTTTTTCAAGACTGAGGTTGACGTAAGCTTGAGCGAGCTCGACGTTCTTCGCGTTGACTGGCATATTGAGGCCGACAATTTCTCCGTGCTTGCCTTCTTTTAAATTCACCGCTGGCGCGATAGGAGCACCTTTAGCGACAAGGCCTGCCGCGAAGGCAACATAAAAGGGCACGAGCGGAACCTGCCCGCTTTGCATCATTTGCAATGCTTGAGGCGCATCGTTATAAACCACTGCACCATTTTTTTTGAGATTCATCAGATGTTTGATGCCAGACTCAAAATCGTACTGTGCTTTATCAAGCGGTAAGCCAGTGGCGATTTGCGAGGCCGTGACAACCATGCGTATGCCGTTGTTCCATGTTGCGGGAGGTATCGCAATTTTTCCTTTGTTCGACGCTTGCCAGAGTTCTGCCCAAGACGTTGGTGCAGTTTTGATGACATTTGTATTGTAAAAAATAGTATTCATCGCATCGATCATGCCTGCCGAATAGTCGTCAGCCATGTTGAATTCTTTACGTAAAAATTTCCAATTGGGTATGGAAGACGTTTTATATTGTTTGAGCAAGCCTTGGTCTCGTGCTTGAAACACGCCCGCTTCAGAGAATTGCATTAAATCGGGCGGATTATCTTTTTGTGTTTTGAGCATGGCCAACATTGCGCCAGTGACAGATTGCTGAATATTGAGTTTGGCACCAGTCTCTTTTTCAAACTTTGGATTCAGTTCATCGATCCATAGTTTGGCGAGCAAGCCTTGATTCAAGACTACCGTTAGTTGTCCTGCTGCACGGGCAGAAGTCGTCATCCACGGGCTCGAGATCACGAAGGCTCCGGCCATACCGCGCTTGAGTAAAGTCCGCCTCGAGATACCGGTGTTTGATGAGCGAGTGTTGCGGTTTGACATCTTGTGGCTCCTGGATTATTTGATTGGTGTTTAAAGGTGAGACTAGAGCTTCTGGGTGCGGCTTGGTGCTATTGCTTCAAATTGGCGTCCTTGACCACTTGGGCCCAACGCGCATAGTCGGCTTTGATTTGAGCCGCAAACGCTTCAGGGGTGCTGGCGATTGGATCGAATGCATTATTGAGGTACCGATCGCGTATCTCTGGAATGGCCAACACCTGCGCAATTTCTCGTTGCAAGCGATCAACAATGGCTTTAGGCGTTTTGGCGGGCGCCAAAATACCGTACCAAGAACTGACATTGAAATCCGGGACGCCTAGTTCGGCGATGGTTGGTACGTCAGGTAACGCAGGTGAACGTTTATCGCCAGCAACTGCAATCGCAACGAGTCGACCTTGTTTGATGTAACTCGCAACGGTTGGCACGACAGTAAAGAAAATTGGAAAATGTCCCGCGACTGCATCGGTCACCGCTTGCCCACCGCCTTTGTAGGGGATGTGCGACAGTTTGATTCCGGTGCGAAGAGCCAGCAGCTCACCTGCAAGGTGAGGCGTTGTACCGGGTCCAGACGAACTGAACTGTAAGCCCTCGGGTTTGGATTTCGCCAGGTTCACGATATCGCTGATATTTTTAACCGGTACAGAAGGGTTGGCCACCAAAATAATTGTTGCATCATTGAGTTTAGTGATCGGCGCAAAATCAGTGATAGGGTTGAACGGTGCATTGAGCATATTGGGCGCCACAACGATTCCGCCGTCAAAGCCCATCAGCAATGTGTAACCGTCTGGGGCCGCAGTTGCGACAAGCTGCGCACCAATAAAGCCCGACGCGCCTGGTTTGTTTTCGACAATAATTTGTTGCTTGAGTCGCTCGGCCAGCTTGTCGCTCATGTAGCGTACGACTGCATCCCCTCCGCCGCCAGGAGAGAACGGCACAACAATACGAATCGCACGATTGGGATAATCATCCTGTGCCTGCGCTGGTTGCATTGCACTGTTGAACCCCCAAAAGGCAAGGAGGCTGCTAAATAAACAGGCGACTTTGGCGCCTCGGTAGCGAGAAGTTTTCATCATGCGCTCAAAAACAATTAAAAAACGAGCACGATTGCAATGAGTCGTGCTCGAGGGCAGTGATTGCTAATTTAGCGATCCCAAACTTCATCGGGGACGGGTAGACCTTTTAAATCTTCAGCGCTAAGGGGCTGATCAGGCGTGATGCCATAGGTTTCAAGCATCAGTGTCATTTGGCGTGTATGTTGAGCAGCATGCCATGCTGTACGCTCAAAGACGTCGTGCATTGTCCGTCGGCCGTAGTAGGTGGATACCAAGTAGTCAAGGCTACGGTTTGGTTCTTTTTCCCACCAAGCGAGCAATTGAGCCCGCACAGTCTCTCCCCACTTCGCTAGATCGCTTGCAGTCCAGTCATCGGGCGCCACTTCATTAAAGCTTTCAAATTTCAGATCGATTTGATGAGCGGCTTCAACGCCCATTTGTGCAACCCGAAAAATATGAAACGCGGTGCCAGCAGGGTTGCGGTTGCGGTTACGAAAATTTTCACGCAATTGCTCAGGTTTAAATTGCTGAATTAATCGGATAGAGGTTTGCAGCACGACATCTAATTTAGCAACCAGTTGTTCTGGAGGTAAAGGATCCATCAACTTCGTTTTGAGATCTAGAAATTTGATGACGTCGTTAAATGATTGGCACAGCGTGTATTTGCCGCCCAAGGCTACAACAGGCACGCTACGGGCACCCAGGGCACGTAACTTATCCATGCCCGTTGGATCGTTATGTACATCGATCGATTCGAAGTCGATCCCTTGCTTGGTTAGAAACTCTTTGGTGCGTAAACAGGAGGAGCAGCCGGGTTGCCAAAAAACTTGAACGCGTGCTGAATTTGTCGTTTGCATGATGATTGTCTCTAGTTTTTGAAAAATGCACTGTGCGGGTAAGCGATTGACGTCAGAAATAATACCTAAAACTTGAGTATTGCGCTGCAAAAAATCATACTTTTAGTGCGATTGTGGATGAATGCCTAAAATACTTCGTGCTTCAGCGGGTGTCGCGACTTCACGCCCAACGGTCTTTGCCAATTTGACGATCTCTTGTACTAATTGAGCATTGGTAGGGTAGCCGAGTTCAGGATAGGCATAGTCGCCGATGCCAATGGCGATATGCCCGCCTTGGGCAATCGCAGAGAGGGCGATCGGAAATAAATTACCGCTCTTGCAGCAAACCGTCCATTCATGTTTGCGATTTTTAGGTAAATGGTCTGTATAAGCGCGAAGCCCCTCAGGAGTTGCTGGGTGTGCGCCGAGTTGACCGCCTTCGCCATGTACAAACAAAATATAGCCTGGCTCGGCCACCAAATCCATATCCATTAAGGCTGCGGCACTACGCAAAAACGGAATACTCCAGCAGGCAAGTGCTGCTTTGATCCCGAGCGTACGAAAACGCTCGGTAAAAGCGATCAAGGTTTCGTGCGAGTTGACGTAGACTTTTCCGTCTGACACAAAGCGTCGATTTTTCTGGTCAAAAATATCGATATTGGTCGAGCCAGGGTCGAGACCGACGATTTCAGGTTTCAAAATAGGGTCATTGGCAAAGGCTTCAATGTGGCTGATACGCTCGAGTTTGCCGCCTTTGGTGATTTGCCCGAGTGTTGGGTTGATCATCAAGTCCGAGTTTGCGCGTATTGCTCTGATCGGCGCGGCATAATCCTCCAAGCCGTGCGCGGGTGAACCGTCCGCGGCACGCGCATGAAAGTGCACAATTGAAGCCCCTGCGCCTTGAATGGCGCGCGCTTCCCGACCGATTTCTTCTGGTGTCCAGGGTACGTGCGGATTCTCGTCACGCATTGCGTATTCGTTAATTCGAACTTCAATGATTAATTTTTTCATCGTGTGTGTCGTTTACTAAAACGTATCATGAGGGAAGTGACAAGCACAGGCATGCTCTTTGTCAGAGCCGAGAAGGACGGGGTCTTGTGTCGCGCACACAACGGGTATGTCGATGACGCCTAACTTTTGTTTTGCAATACTTGGCTGTTGAGCAACCTCGCGCGCGCGAGGGCAGCGTGGATGAAAGCGACAGCCGCTTGGTGTGTTGTTCGCTGAGCCGATTTCACCAATCAAAGGAATGCGTTTGCGCGCTCGCTCAAGATCAGGGTCGGGTATTGGTACCGCAGATAAGAGCGAAACCGTGTAGGGATGCTTGGGTCTTGTATAGATGGCATCACGGGTTCCAATTTCGACAATGCGACCAAGATACATGACGGCAACGCGATGGCTAATGTGACGCACGACGGATAGATCGTGCGCAATAAAAAGGTATGAAACCTGAGTTCGGACTTGGATCTCATGTAAAAGATTTAAGACTTGCGCTTGAATCGACACATCGAGAGCCGAGACGGGTTCGTCTAAGACTAGTAAAGCCGGATCAAGAACCATGGCACGCGCAATGCCAATGCGCTGACGTTGCCCGCCTGAAAATTCATGTGGATAGCGATGCGCAAGTGACGGATCAAGGCCGACCTGCCTAAGTGCGGCATGCATTTTCTCTTGACGTTGCGCGTAGGCTATTTTATGGACGACCAGTGGCTCTGAAACGAGTTTATCAACACTCATGCGCGGATCAAGCGAGCCGTAGGGATCTTGAAAGACCATTTGCATGCGTTGCCGCTTTTCGCGCAATAAACGAGCAGACAAATGGGTAATGTCTTGTCCTTCAAACATCACGGTGCCAGCGCTAGGTTCAATCAAGCGTAGGGCAATACGACCCAAGGTACTTTTTCCGCTGCCGGTTTCGCCCACCAAGCCAAGCGTCTCGTTAGGATAGAGCGAGAGCGTGGCATCATCCACGGCTTGAACGCCTTTTGAAGAACGGCTGCGCCAAGAACTGGTGTCATTGAACGTCTTGCAGATATTCTTCAGTTCAAGAAGGGGGGCTTGTGCAGGGTGTGTCATTTCAAGACTCGGGATGAACTTCAGGCCAATATTGACAAGCCGACAGATGTTCTTTATTTGTCGTGTCGACGAGTTTGACTTGTGCCGACCCACAGTCAGGTTTCACAAGATAGCAGCGTGGGGCAAAAGGGCAGCCCTCGGGTAATTGTGCCAAATTGGGCGGTTGGCCAACGATTGGGGTTAAAGCTGTATTCGTTGGGCTATCCAGCCTGGGAATCGTTCGAAACAAAGAAACGGTATAAGGGTGGCGCGGTTCGTGAAATAAATCTTGAACTGCAGCCTGTTCAACGACTCTTCCAGCATAAAACACCGCAACCCGATCGGCATGTCTGGCGACTAAGCCTAGATCATGCGTGATCAAGACCAGTGCCATTCCGGTTTCCTCGCGCAGCTGAGAGAGTAACTCGAGAACTTGAGCCTGCACGGTGACGTCAAGTGCAGTGGTTGGTTCATCGGCGATGAGTACTTTTGGCTCGAGTGCAATGGCCATGGCGATTAAAGCACGCTGTCGCATACCACCCGAAAACTGATGTGGGTAATCGTCAACGCGTCGCTGTGGATCAGGAATGTGCACACGTTCGAGCAATTCGATTGCGCGTGCACGCGCCTGGGCATGGGTCAACGGCAAGTGCGCGCGTAAGACTTCAATGATTTGAGTGCCAATTGAAAAAACCGGATTCAGTGCGGACAGAGGATCCTGGAATACCATCGAAATTGCAGTGCCGCGTCGCGCGCGCAGTTCGTTAGGATTGAGTTTTGTTAAATCGTCGCTCTCAAAGAGAACTTCGCCCGCGGTGACCTTAATGTTATTGGGTGCAATGCCTAGCGCGGCTAAAAAGCTTAAGGTTTTTCCTGAGCCCGACTCTCCGACGATCGCAAGCGTTTCTCCTGAATTGACGCGAAGCGATACATCGCGGACTAAAGGGGTGTTTGACTGCGAATCACGCACCGCAACCGAGAGATGGCGAATATCGAGCAATACCTTTGAAGAATTGCTCATAGAATTTTTGCTGTCTGGCGACGCATTTGTGGGTCAAGTGCGTCTCTGAGGCCATCACCAATTAAGTTCAGTGCGATCACCATCGCGGCAATGCATAGGCCAGAAGAAATCGAGATGAGTGGGTTTGTCGTAATCGATGCCTGACCATCTGCGATGATGTTGCCCCAAGTCGGGATCGGTGGTCTGACACCCAGACCCAAGAAGCTCAGGCCCGCCTCTGCCAGGATGGCCGAGGCTGCGCTCAGGGTTGCAACGACAATGACTGGGGGCAGCGCGTTCGGGATGACATGACTGAACAGGATTCGCGTTGAAGTCATGCCGATTGAATGAGAAGCTTCGATAAAGGGACGGGGACGGATCGTAAGCGCCACCGACCGCATCACCGCTATGACACGTGGGGTATAGGCAATAGAGACCGCGATGATGACCGATTCGAGCGAAGAGCCTTGAGTGGCCACAATAGCCAGGGCAAGTAAAAATCCAGGAAAGGCCATCAAGATGTCGTTGACGACATTGATGCCTCGGTCGATCCAACCACCCAGAAACCCAGCGATTCCGCCGATGATGGTGCCAATGACAAGAGACAACGTGACGACCCAAAACGCAACCAATAAGGAAACGCGCGTACCGTGAATCAGTCGGGAAAGTACATCGCGACCAAATTGATCCGTTCCGAGCGGATGTGCCCAAGAGGCGTCTTGCAAGGTATTGACCAAGCTTGTGCGGGTAGGTGAGTAGGGCGCAAGCCATGGCGCGGCTAAGGCAACGATGACAAGCAGTAGCAAAATAACGGTGCCGATCATCAGGCTCGGATGGCCGGTAAAGCGGCGCAAGGTTGCTTTGCGACGCGCTTGGCGATCGAGCGTCTGTTGTTCAAGAGATGTCGTCATGATGCCTTTAACCGTGGGTCAATCAAGGTGTACGTCAAGTCAAGACTCGCGTTAATGAGTACGACCATGAATGCGAGTATCAGTACACCCGCTTGCACCAACTGATAATCTCTCGCCAAAATTGCCTTCAGTAACATCGAGCCCAGCCCCGGTCGGCTAAAGACTGCTTCAATTAATATCGCATTCCCAAACGACCAGGCAAAGGTGACGCCAATCACAGCCAAGATTGGTACCATCGCATTACGCAAGGCAAGCTTAAAAATAATGCGTCTCTCAGATACGCCCATCGCACGTGCCACACGAATATAGTCTTGAGACAAAACCTCTAACATGGCAGAGCGTGTAAGTCGGGCGATGTACGCTGCAATGGATATCCCAAGTACCAGTGCGGGCAGAATCAGATGATGGATTTGCGTCAAAATATCTTTTGCATTGCTTGAACCAAGTGCCGGAAAGATTGGAATCCAATAAGAGAAAATTAAAATTGCAGCCAACCCCATCCAGAAGACTGGAAACGAAATTCCAGCTAGGGCTCCGAGCATCACCCCAACATCAATCCAGGTTCCTTGTCGTACCGCACAGACGATACCCAACGGAAGCCCAATCAGGATCGCGATCAAAAGCCCCGAAACGGCCAGAATGGCCGACGACGGGATACTCGCCATCACCTCTTGCAGCGCCGGTTGTCCGGTGACCACCGAGGTTCCTAAATTACCGGTGACCGCATTGCCTAAAAATAAAGTGTATTGACGCCAGACCGGTTGATCGAGTCCGAGCTTTGCGCGCAGAGCTGAGATTGATTCTTTAGTGGCGTAGTCCCCAAGCATGTAGGCCGCAGGATCTCCCGGTATCGCTCTCATTAAAAAGAACGCGACCGAGACAATCCCAACCCCAGTTACGATCAACCGTAACAGCGTACGACCAACATGTGCGAACACGCTTAACCTTTCAGAGAGACGCCATAGGATTGCATGGTGAATAAAGAGTTCTGTACCAGCCCTTGCACCGCATCTGTGTGTGCCAGAAACAGTCGATCCTGGTAAAGCGGAATCACTGGTTGATCAGAAGCGGTCCGTTTCAATATCTCGTGGTAGACGGCTGTACGCGCCGCAGCATCAGTCGTAGTGGCCGCTTTTGCTAGTAAGTCATCGACCTTGTCGTACTTTGAGGTGTTGAGCCCCGGAGGAAACGATTTCGTCGAGAAAAGTGAAACGAGTGGTGAGTCTGGGTCTGGCGGTCCAACTAAACCAGTAATACAGCTTTGTATCTCGCCCTTTGAGCGGGCTTGCTGGTAGGCAGCTCGTTCAAGAATTTGAATGCTGGCGTCAATACCCACATCTTTCAGGTCTTCAGCAATCGGGACGGGAATTTTGTCAAAAGGATTTAGTCCAACCGAGGTGATGACGAATTTAAATCCAGAGGCAAGACCAGCCTCTTTCAGAAGCGCTTTAGCCTTAGCAGGGTCGTAGGGATATTTCACGACATCATCTGAATATTCAACAAAGGAAGGTGTCAGCACTGTGCTCGCTTCGTTTTTGGTACCTTTGAAATAGCCATCGATGAGAGCTTTTCGATTGATCGCGTGCGTCATTGCCCGACGGACGCGCACATCATCAAGTGGCTTGATGGTTGTATTCAGGACTAAATTAATCGTGTGATTGGCAGGGCGTTCGAAAACAACGACGCCTTTTGCTTTACGCATGCGCGCAATCATATCTGGCTGCTGTAAGGCAAAGAAAATATCAATTTCACGGTTCTCGACGGCAATTGCTGCGGCAGTTTCGTCTTTAATCACCTTGAAAATGACTTCGTTTACGCTAGGTGAACCGTCAAAGTAGGCTTTGTTTGCGATGACGCGGGCTTCATTGCCGGGTGTCCACTTGTCAAATACGAAGGGACCGGTGCCAATAGGCTGCATTGAGTACTTGTCGCCGATCTCGGTGACGGCTTTACGCGATACGATCCAGCCTTGATTGAACGCAGTCAACTTGTGTAACAAGCCCGCCGTCGGCGCCTGAAGGGTGATTCTGACCGTTAATGGATCGGGTGTTTCAATACTCTTGATTGCGGCGAGTTGGCCGCGATACGCACTGCCACCAGTCGGATCGATGACGCGATCAAACGAAAACTTGACATCGTCAGAGGTGAGCGGCCCAAAGCCCTTGTGGAAGTTGACGCCGGACCTGAGTTTGAATGTGTAGACCGTTGCGTCAGAGGAAACTTCCCAGCTAGCGGCTAGATCAGGGACGATATTATTTGTTTTCTGATCATATTTCACAAGGCCGTTATAAATATGCCCAGCGACTGTTTGATTTTCAATCAAAAATATTTTTGCTGGATCTAAATTTCCAATGTCCGCACCTAAACGCACACGCAAGACGCCATTGGCTGTTTGAGCGCTTAAGGGGTCCCAGGGCAGCATGGATAGCGTTGCTGAAGCCCCCATGAGTCCCAGCATATGCCGTCTGTTCAGGCTTAGGTTTGGAGAAGATTTACTTTTCATAGTTGCTGTCCTCTAGCGCGGTGGCTTGGTTACGGTTTAAACACGATGAATTCGGGTGCAGGCGCGTCGTCTTTGTTGGGTGAGCGCCTGACTTGCTGGCCAAAGTGGGCGACGGGTGCGATCAGTTCACGCAGACGTTCGATGTATTCTGGTTTGAGATTACTCAGGCCATGACGTTTAGCAAAAGCGTTTGCTTCTTCGAGGCTCGGTTCGAGCTTCTTTACTTTAGATTTTGAAGTCATGGTTGTGCACGCTGCTGGCGCCAAGTGGTTGCGTGTTCGTAGGCCGAGGCCACGCGCATAATGCTTGCTTCGTCTCCACGGTTGGCAACGATTTGCCAGTTCAGTGGTAGCCCCTTATGGAAACCATTGCATTGCATCATGACGGGATGCCCCGAGAGATTAAAGGGTGTGAGCATGGTTTCAACGGTAAATGCAGTCATCTCAGGCTCGACCCCTAAACGTGGGGGCATATGTAAGGTACCAAACGTGACTAAAGCATCAAAGCCTTGCATCAACGTATCCAAACTCGTCGCAACCGTGCGTCGTAGACGCTGCGCCGCCAGGTAGTCAACGGCGCGTACGAGCGATCCCGCCATTAATTTATCGCGCAGGGCAAATCCCATTAATTCTGGCTGTTCTTTTAACTCGCGCTCATGAATCGCAGCGGATTCGGCCGGACCAATCATTCGCGAAGCTGCAAAGCACTCGGCCGCCGAAATTGGTAGCTTGACGCGAGTGAGTTGAGCGCCCAGTTGCTCAAGTACTTTCAAGGCTTGTTCAAAACCCTTTCGGAGCGGCGGGTCGGCGTTGGGAAAACCAGGCCCTGGGTCGTCAACCACGGCGATCCGTAAGCCCGTGATCGGTTTGCCAATCGAGCGGCGCAGGCTGGGCTCGGTGCTTTTTATGGTGGAGGACTGATCAAACAAGGCGTCCAAAATGATGGCGCAGTCTTCGACGGTCCAGGCCAGCGGACCAGGAATATCAAGCGACCAGCAGTTTGGCAGGATGCCCTGGGTGGATAAGCGCC
>CALQNE010000095.1 GCA_943331855.1 Bordetella parapertussis | reverse complement strand
GGTGGTCAGCAGCAGCGTGTTGCGATCGCGCGTGCGCTGAGTATGGATCCTGTGGTGATGTTGTTTGATGAGCCCACCTCAGCGCTTGATCCAGAAATGGTCGGTGAAGTGTTGGATGTAATGGTGACCTTGGCCAAAGACGGTATGACGATGATGGTGGTGACGCATGAAATGGGCTTTGCCCGCAAAGTGGCTCATCGTGTCATCTTTATGGATGAGGGTGAGATCGTTGAAGACGCGACCAAAGACGATTTCTTTACCCAGGCAAAAAGTGAACGGGCACAACAATTTTTGTCGAAGATTTTGCAGCACTAAATGAAAGCGTATTACGCAGCGCGTGCAAAAGAATATGACCAAATTTATGCTAAGCCCGAGCGTCAGGTTGATTTACGTTTGATCGAGCAGTGGTTGCCTGCACGGTTTGAAAATGCGAGGGTACTTGAGATTGCTGCGGGCACGGGTTACTGGACTCAATTCATTGCGCCGGTTGCCAGCAACGTGTTGGGCTTAGATGCCTCAGCCGAAACACTTCAAATTGCGCAGTCTAGGCCAGGCAACGCTGGTGTGCAGTGGCTCGTGGGTGACGCCTATGCGTTGCCCGCCCCGGTCGAACCCTATGATGCGGCCTTCGCGGGCTTTTGGTTTTCGCACGTACCGCTCGCGCGTCAAAAAGAGTTTTTATTGGGTTTGAACAAAACCCTTAAATCAGGCGCCCGCGTGGTGATGCTCGATAATTTGTATGTTGAGGGTAATAGCACGCCCCTGACAGAGCCTGATCCAGAGGGCAATACCTATCAGGTCCGCAAGTTGGCCGATGGTTCAGCTCACCGCGTACTCAAAAATTATCCAAATGAATTTGATCTCTGCGAGTTGGTCGCGCCCTTTGGTGAGCAAGCGACGTATACGACCTGGCAGTACTACTGGGCGTTTGAGTACACGTTGCGCTGACGAATACGTGTCGGGCTGATGCTAAGCCGTCGCCGTAGCAGATTTTTTCTTGACTGCTAAGCTACGCCAACTCGTAGCAGAAGTTTGGGTAAAGCTATCTGGATTTAAATCGGCCACGTTATCCCTTTTTGTACGCGAAATCCAAGCAGCAAGAGACTAATTGGACTGAGTGTGGTGGTCAAGAGGTTTTTGATTCAAGCTTCGATGACGCTAACTTGCAAAATTAAAGTTTGAACGTTACGACGGATACAAATGACAAGCTACTTCGCTCACCCCGTTTTTTACTAACTCAGGCCGTCGCGAAGAGCAATCGGCGGTAGCCTGCGGACAACGCGGATGAAAGGTGCAGCCCGAAGGGGGGTGGAGGGGATCGGGAAACGATAATCCAAGACCAAGGTCAGGCAAGCCCAGGCCTGGCTCTGGCGTCAACACCGACGCGAGCAAGGCTTGGGTGTACGGGTGACGAGGATTTTTAAAAAGTTCTGCGGTGGGCGCCAGTTCAACGACGCGTCCTAGATACATGACAGCCACTTGCGTGGCGATATGCTCGACAACGGCTAGGTTATGGCTGATAAACACATAGGTCAGATTAAATTCTTTGCGCAAATCAAGCAGCAAATTCAAAATCTGCGCTTGCACTGAAACGTCTAAGGCTGAAGTGGGCTCATCACACACTACGATTTCGGGATGCATCACCAAGGCACGCGCAATCGCCACACGCTGGCGTTGTCCGCCTGATAATTGCCCCGGCGTGTTGTCGGCGTAGCGTGCAGGTAAGCCCACGCGTTCAAGCATCTCAAGCGCCTTGTGGCGACGCTCGGCTTTGCTTCCCAGGCCCGCCACATCTAATGGAAACGCTACGATCGAAGCAATGCTTCGTCTTGGATTCAAAGACGAATACGGATCCTGAAAAATCGGCTGAACACGTTTAGCGAGTTCGCGTCGATCAATCTTGCTCAGATCTTGTCCGTCAAACGACACGCTGCCGTGGCTAGGCGGCGTCAACCCTAACAGCATTCGGGCGAGCGTCGATTTACCGCAGCCCGATTCGCCCACAATCCCCAAGACATCGCCTCGGTTGACCGAAAGGTTGATGCCGTTCACGGCGTGCAGGGTTTGATTCGGTTTGAATAAGCCGGCGCGAACCTTGAAGCTGCGTTGTAGGTCGTGGGTTTGAATGAGCGCGCTCATGCTGGTTGCACCTCACTGGGCTTAAGCACGCAGCGCCATTGATGCCCTTGCGAGGTTTGATGCACTGGGATGCTGCTTGTACACGCGCTCTGCACTGAAGCACAGCGCTCACGAAACGCACAGCCCGTCATGTCGCCCAATAAAGAAGGCACCACACCCGGGATGGTACCGAGTTTACCGCCGGGTATTGTGCGCCCAGGAATCGGGATACAGCTAATCAAGCCACGCGTATACGGATGTTGAGGGGTTGAAAAAATTTCGGCAGCCGAGCCTTGCTCAACAATCTGCCCTGCGTACATCACGGCCACCCGATCTGCGATGCGCGCTACCACACCTAAGTCGTGCGTGATCAAGATCATTGCGATGCCGAGCTCTTTTTGCAGATCGGCCAGCAATCGCAAAATTTGTGCCTGGATGGTGACGTCGAGTGCGGTACTGGGTTCGTCGGCGATCAAGAGTTCGGGGTCGCACATGAGTGACATGGCGATCATGACACGTTGGCGTAAGCCACCCGATAACTGGTGTGGATATTGGCCTAGCCGCTGCGAGGCTGAGGCGATACCGACTTTTTCAAGAAGACTTACCGCTCGGGCGCGTGCATCCGTATCGGAGGCTTTGCGATGGTGACGGTAGTGTTCGGTGAGTTGCTCGCCGATGGTGTAGGCCGGGTTGAGCGCAGTCATCGGTTCTTGAAAAATCATGGCCATTTTATTGCCACGCAAGTCGTTGAGATGCCCTTTGTCGGCTTGGCTAAGTTCTTCACCTAAAAATCGAAAGCTTGTACTGCTACGTTTCGCAGACTTTGGTAGCAAACCCATAATTGCTAAAGAAGTCATCGATTTGCCGCAACCTGACTCGCCAACAATGCACAAAGTTTCACCGCGCTTGACGTGTAGGGATACGTCGCGCACAACATGCAACGTACCGCGTGGTGTTGTGATGTCAACGGTGAGGCCAGTGATGTCAAGAACCTTGCTCGCTGCCATAGTCGTGCTTTGGTTCGTCATCGGTTAGCCTCGCTCTTGCGGCGTTAGCCATTGATGCAAGCCATCACCGGCAAGATTGATCGCAAAGATCAGTACGGCAAGCGCAGTGCCTGGGATTGCGATCAGCCAAAACGAAAAGAACATATAAGATTTGGCTTCAGAGATCATCAAGCCCCACGAAGGCAAGGGTGGTTGAACCCCCAAGCCTAAAAAGGATAAGGCGGCTTCTAGTAAGATGGCGCTGGCGGCTTCAAGGGTGGCAATCACGATCAGGTGAGGCAACACATTGGGGAGCACTTCAGTTAGCAGAATGCGCAGCGTTGAGGCGCCTGCGGATTGCGCTGCGGACACGTATTCCATTGCACGAACTTGTTGGGTGGCGCTGCGCATAACCACGGCAAAACGATCCCACTTCAGCAGGCCAAGTACCAAAATTACTACCCACATCGAACTGCCGACAAGCGCGACGGTTGCGAGCGCAACAAGTACGACTGGCATCGATAAGCGGGTAGTCACTAAAAAAGAAACGACCATGTCAATGCGGCCACCAAAATAGCCCGCTAGCATTCCCATGGTGCAGCCAATAAACCCTGAAATGAGCGCGACGCTGGTACCGATTAACAAAGAGATCCGCGCGCCATAAAACAGTCGCGATAAGTAGTCGCGACCGAGTTGATCAGTACCTAGCGGATGTAACCAAGTGCCTTGCTCGTACCAAATGGGGGGCACAGTTCGGTAGGTGAGGTCTTGAAAATATGGGTCGTGTGGCGACAACCAAGGTGCGAATAAAGCCATGCACAGAATCACAATGAGTAGACCACAGCCGACATAAAGGGCTTTATTATTTTTCACCTTAAGCCACCCGAATCCTTGGATCGAGCCAGGCGTTTGCGAGGTCTGAAGCCAGTGTAAGCAGAATGTAAATCACAGACAGCAGCAGCACAATAATTTGGGTGACGGGGTAGTCTTTAAAAGTAATGCTTTGGTAGGCTAGATACCCTAGGCCGTCGAGCGCAAAAATCGTTTCAATCACGATCGAGCCGCCCAATAAAAAGCCAAGTTGAACGGCGGCGAGCGCGACCACCGGAACAATGGCATTGCGCAGGGCGTGTTTAAAAATCACCGTGTGGGTCGGCAGACCTTTTGCCCGGGCGGTGCGGATATAGTCGGCGCTCAATACTTCGATCATGCCCGCGCGAATCAAGCGCATAAAGGCGGGGGCGGCATAATAGCCTAGCGTGATGGCGGGCATTACAAAATGTTGCCAGGTGTCGCTACCGGATACGGGAAGCATACGCCACGAGATCGAGAACAACATAATCAGAATGAGCGCAAAGAAAAAGTTCGGCATGGCTTGGCCGACGACCGCCACGGCCAGGCAAGCACGATCAATCCAACTATTTTTGTAAATGGCGGCTAACACGCCGAGGGGTACTGAAATCAGTAGGGCAAAGGCTAAGGCATAGAGCGCTAGCAGAAGCGTGGTTGAGAGCTTGCTAAAAATTAACGGCGCGACATCTGTTTTAAAGTACATCGACGTGCCCAGATCGCCCTTAACGAGTTTGAGCAACCAGTCACCGTACTGCACGATGATCGGTCGATCGAAGCCATAGGTTTTACGGATCAAATCAATATCGGCCTGGCGGGCGCCTTCTCCAGCAATGGCCAGCGCCGGGTCGCCTGAAAGATACAGCAACATATAGGCGATGATTGATACCGTGAGTGCGACCAACACGGCCAGGCCAAGGCGCTTCAATAGATATGCAAGCATGGTCGCCTTAAAAAAATCTATTCGCTATCACGGCAACGGTTACTTCCAAGTCATTTCCCAGAATCGCACGAGTTCGTCATGGTAGGGCTTGAAGTTCAGATCTTTGTTTGCCACGTAATACACAGGCAGCGACCAGAGCGGCAGAGCGTACGCTTTCTCTGAGATCATGACGAGTGCCTTGTTATAGATTTTTTTGCGTTCGTCAGGATCAATCGTGTTGTCGCCTTTGTTCAGTAGTGCGATCACTTCAGGATCACGACTCACGTCATCACTCCCGCCACCAAAATAGACAGGCGTTGAGGCAGAGACATCGTTGACCAGGTTCGAACCCCAGGTTTGATGCGTTAGCGACGTTTTGTTTGCCCGAGCAAGGTCGCGCATGGCAGCGTATTGCATAAATCCGAGTTTGGCTTTTATGCCAACCGCCTGCAGATAGTTGATCATCGCTTCAGTTTGCTGGCGTTCGCGGTAGGCCATGATGTCGATACTTAAGCCGTTTGCAAAGCCGGCCTCAGCCAAAAGCTTCTTCGAGAGGGCTGGGTCGTATTTGTAGATGGGTGCCCCATCGCTACTACAGCCGACCTGTGAGGGGGTGCAGATGGTATTGATCATCTCGCCACCACCGACGATATTTTTAAGAATGGCTTCGCGGTCGATCGCATGGGCAATGGCTTTGCGTACGCGAATATCTTGCAGCTCGGGTGCGGGTGTACCTTCGCGCGTATTCATTTGTAAAAACACAATGCGCATGGTGTTACCGCTTAAGACTTGTAAATGCGGCAGCGTCTTTAGCTTTTCAGCTTGATCTTTTGGCACATGCATAATCAGATCTTCTCCGCCTGACATGACTTCAGCCATTTGGGTTTGACGATCAGGGATAAAACGAATTTTGACTTTACCGATTTTTCCTGCGGCTTTTGGTGAGTCTTTAAAGTAGTTGGCGTTGCGCTCTAGTGTCACTGATTTGCCGGGCAAATATTCAATAATCTTGTAAGGGCCTGAGCCAACCGGTTTTGCATTCATGCCCGTGGGGCCCACTTCTTTGTAGTACTTGGCTGGATGAATCGCTAACGTGGTAGATAAATAATCGATCGCTGCCGGAAACGGCTCTTTGCTGATAATACGAACTTTGAATTGATCAATTTTTTCAACCTTTTCGATCCAGCGCACATTTGCTTGCGTGGTAGCTTTGTTTGCGGGATCCGAGACGTAGTTCAGGGTGAATACAACTGAATCTGCATCAAAGTCTTCACCATTGTGAAACTTGATTCCTTCGCGCAAGTCGAATTCAAGCGTGCGCGGATCGATTTGCTTCCAGCTTTTGGCGAGTTGGCCTTTGTATTCGTTGGTGAGGGGGTCGCGATAAACCAGGGTATCCCAGACGTTGGCAGCGATGATGACGCCGATCCTGACGTTGTTGAAATAGGGATCAATATTTTCGGGCGCCTGATCGTAGGCCATGCCTAAGGTGTCGTTGGCTTTGTTTGCAAAGCTAGGTTGGGTAGTGGCGAGCCCCAGCGCCAGACAGCCACTGGCCAAGACAACCCGAATCATGCGCGATAAAAAGTTTGATGCTGCAAGGGGAGAGTGTTGGTTCATGATGTCAGGCTCCTGGCGGTTGAGATCAATAAGCAAGTTATATGCCACATTATAGGTGTGTCGAAGGGCGGATTTGCCTATTCTGTTATAAAACGGTCTTGGCTTTTACTCTTTAAAGGTGCGTGATGCAGAACCCGACACTAGAGCAAGCGATACAGTTTGCGATTGAACATGAAAGTCCCTGGAGTCGCGACTGTACCTCGTCGAACTGGGGTGTTCACCACCCTGACCCGGTGCCCTATAACCGCCTGCGTGGTCCCGTGCATGATCGCGGTCCCGAATCGGGCACAATTTTGCTAAAAGGTCGAACCCTGACCTCGTGGGGCGAGCCTAAACGGGCCGACTTGACGTTTAGCGTTGCCAAAACCTACCTTGCGCTATTGGCGGGTGTGGCCTTTGATCGAGGTTTGATTAAAGACGTTCATGCGCGAGTGGGCGACACACTGAAGGGGATCGGTTTTGATTCGGGCAACAACGCTTTGATCACCTGGGAGCACATGCTGCAACAGACCGGTGAGTGGGAAGGTACCCTGTTTGGTCTGCCTGATCAGGTCGATCGTTATCGTGCCGTGACTTTTGCCGCAGCACCTGATGGCAAGAAAGGGGACGCAAGGCCTTTGCAGGCAGCGGGCACTTATTGGGAGTACAACGACGTCAGAATCAATCAATTGTCGCTTGCCCTCTTGCATCTGTTTCAACGTCCCTTGCCCGAGGTGTTTCGTGAAGCAATCATGCAGCCCGTCGGTGCCTCAGACACATGGAACTGGGTCGGCTATGACGACGCCTGGGTTGAAATCGCAGGCAAGCGTGTGCAGTCTGTACCTGGCGGCACGCACTGGGGCGCAGGCATGTCGATCAGTAGCGAAGATCAGGCGTTGGTCGGCCAGCTATTGCTCGACAACGGAATGGTAAAAGGCACGCGGGTACTCTCGGCCGAATGGATTAAGCGGATGCGCGCGCCTTGTGCGATTGCGCCGTTTTATGGTTATCTGGTTTGGCTCAATGATCAGCGCAAAGTCTTCCCAAGTTTGCCTGAGTCTAGTTATTTTGCGGTGGGTGCAGGTAGTTCGTTTACTTGGATCGAACCTGAGTTAAACATGGTGGTGATCATTCGCTGGTTGAATTCAGCGCATGCGGATGCTGTATTTGGAAAAATCTACCAGGCGGTCAAAGCATTGGCTGAATAAAAGCCGCAGTGGCATCTATACTGTCGTTCTGTAGATGGATCAAATTAAAAGTAGTGTTTTTACAAAAGGATCACCATGCGTACCTTCCTTCTTTCAGCGGCAACGACTGCGCTCGCACTGACACTGACCACAGGTGGTCAAATTATCGGTGCTGCGTTTACGGCGCCGGCCTATGCGCAAACGACGCAACAAGCAGGAAGCTTGTCGATGCCTGAGTTGCAGTCCCTTATTTCGCCGATTGCGCTGTATCCGGACTCATTGCTTTCACAAATGCTGATTGCCTCGACGTATCCCCTCGAGATCGCCGAGGCTGCAAACTGGTTGCGCAGTAACAACCATATGTCGAGCTCAGCGCTGCAAGATGCGTTAAAGCCTCAAGCTTGGGATAACAGTGTGAAGTCTTTGGTCACGTTTCCTGATGCCTTGAATATGCTGGGTAATAAGCTGGACTGGACGCAAAAACTGGGCGATGCCTACCTCGCACAACCTAAAGATTTGATGCAAGCGGTGCAAGCACTGCGTATCAAGGCCAAGCAAGCAGGAAATCTCCAGACGTCGCAACAGATTAACGTCACGACAGATCCTCAGTCGAACATCATTATCGTGCCGGCTAATCCGCAAGTGATTTATGTGCCGACCTATAACCCGATGATGGTGTATGGCGGCTGGGGTTATCCAGCGTACCCACCTTATCCTGTTTACAACCCAGCCTGGGGCTTCATGGCGTTTGGAGCAGGGATGGCCGTAGGCGCCGCACTTTGGGCTCAACCGCATTGGGGCAGTGGATCGATCACGATCAACAACACGAATTTTAATAACTTCAATGGCCGCTACAACTCGTTGGCAAATCAGGCGTCGAATCGTGTGGGTGCTGATAGCACTTGGGCGCATGATGTGGCCCATCGCGATGGCGTGCCCTACGGTAGCTCGGCTTTGAATAGTCGTTACGGTGTTGCGAATCACAGTGACATCGATCGTCAAAGTATTGCACGTCAGCAAAACGCGGCGAATGATTGGAAAAATAACGCTAGCCCCGAAGATAAACAGCGCGCCGATCAAGCACGTCAAAATGCAAATAGTGATTTTCAGCGCAATGCGACAGCTCAAGAAAGGCAGCAAGCCAGTTCTTTAAATTCGCAGGCTCGCAGCGATGCGTCGCAAGATCGCGCGAACCCCAATGCGGCACGCGAGGCTTCGCAAGAGCGGCAATTAGGTAGTCAAGGGCGTAGCGACTTTAATCAAGACCGCTATAGCGGTGGTGGCAGCCGGGGTGGTAGCTTTGGTGGTGGCCACATGGGCGGGTTTAGGCGTTAATGAGTTTTATGTGCCAGATTTCTAGAGACCTCCATACTGCTTTACTGAGAAAGACGATGATCAAAAAAACTTTAGCGATGACTGTTTTGACCCTGTCGCCATTACTAATGGCATTGCCGCAAACCGCCGCGGCTCAAAATTTGCCGCGTGCGGATGCCTCCACCGAGGTCATGGTGGCTTTGTGTCAAAGTCGCACTGACTTCGAGGCCCAAACCTTTTGCTACGGCTTTGGTGAGGGGGTCTACCAAACTTATGAGCTGCACCTTGATCCGAAGGCGCCTAAAACGGTCTGCCTGCCTACCAGCGGCGTGACGCGTGACACTGTCTTGGCAGAGTTCATTCAATGGGCGCTTGCTAATCCCCAATACAACAAGGATAAGGCGGCCGCGACGGTGATTCGCTATTTGCCGATCAGGTTCCCCTGCAAGGGCTAGAGCAGCTCAAAACAAGATTTGGCGCTTTCGTTACAATGGCGCCTGTCTAAATAGCCCCGATGATGAAATCGGTAGACATATGAGACTTAAAATCTCAGGCCTTAGGGCGTGCCGGTTCGATTCCGGCTCGGGGCACCAAAACTGCATAAAGCAAAATAATACTTAGCGTCTGCGCACAAGCTGCCACGGGCGTACTAGGTACATCACAGAGCCAAAGCCGCTCCAGACGTGCACCAAGCGTGTAAACGGGAAAATCACAAAGAGCGTCATACCCATCATCATGTGCAGCTTAAAGAGCCAGGGTGTATCCAGTATGAAGCTCGCCGCATCGCCCTGAAAGGTCAGAAGGTGCTGCGCCCACATCATTAAGCGCACCATCACTTCACCGTCGCTGTGTTTGGCGGATTCTGTAATAGTGAGTAACCCCAGCAGCAGGGCACCCAAAATCCAACTTAGCAGCAGCCAATCGCGTTTACGGGTGACGGCTGCGATCCGTGCATTGGCAAGTCGGCGATACAGCAAGAGCGTGAGCCCCGCCAAACAAATCGTGCCCATGGTGCCCCCGGCAATCAGAGCCACCATTTGTTTAAGGCTATGCGTGACGCCTAAGGCGTCCCACACCCATAGCGGCGTCAGCAGACCAAATAGGTGACCAAAAAATAAACCTAGTATGCCAATATGAAAAAGAATATTGCCTAAGCGTAGTTGGCCGTGATGCAACAGTTGAGAGGAATCGCTTTTCCATGTGTATTGCTCGCGCTCATAACGGATCAAGCTCCCAAGCAAAAAAATCGTGAGTGCAATGTAGGGATAGATGCCGAAAGCGAGTTGATTCAGGTAGGTCATGATTTGCCTCGAGCGTTCAAGAGCAAGTCTGAGAGGGCCTGTGGCCTTGCTCAGGAGCCTGCGTGGGCTTTGGGTGAAACTGCATGGTGTGCGTCATGTTCGGACGCAAGAGGGGCTCGACACCGTCAGCGCCTGCGCCAAAGGTTTCGAGTGCCTCGTCCATGTCGCGTACAGGGGGTTCTGTGAAAGCGATGGGCTCAGTGCTGCAATGCATACGAATCAATGCAAAGACACAGGCGTACGGACTTTTGTCAGCAGCGAGCTTGTTGCCAATCATGGCGAGCACGTGAATCGCGTCGCCCAACAATACTTGGGCTTGATCGTGAGGTAGTTGAGCAAGAAACTCTAAAAAAAGCGGCACATAATCGGGTAGTTCACTTGTTGACAATTCGAAGCCATGCTTGCGGTATTCTTCAAGTAAGTCGACCATTGCTTGACCGCGATCGCGGCTCTCTCCGTGAATATGTTCGAACAGATGCAAACTATGTGAGGTGCTGCGATCAAAGGTGGCAACGTAGTTTTCTTGCAGGCGAATCAGCGCTGCGCTGTTGAGGTAATCAAGCAGTGGTTTGAGTACTTGCGCATGGCTTGTTTCTATAGCGCAGTGTTTCTCAATATCGGTTAGCGCCGCCAGTAACGGTGGTTCGGGATAACAAAGTAAGGCAGAGAGTAATTTAAAAATTTTCATAAAAAAGCTCCATCGTGTGCTGATCGGCGCAACGGTTGATCGTTATAGTGTTTCTTTGTTTGCTTTGCGCGATTTCGGCATCTCGATAAAAATATCGCTGCCTTGCTTCTTTTTGCCGAACAGGGAAGGCTCAGAGACGCCATCAGAACAACCATTGCCAAAGCTAAAACCGCAACTTCCTTTCTCATTAAAGCTATCTTCTGCCATTTCTTTATGGCTAGAGGGCACCACAAAGCGATCTTCGTAATTGGCGATTGCCATAATTTGATACATGTCTTCGACCGTTGCGGCATCAAGCCCAACCTGATCGAGTACGGCGGTATCGACGTGCTGATGAACAGTTTCTGCCCGTTTAAACGCACGCATTGCCAATAGCCTTTCAAGCGCGAGTACGATGGGTTCTTCTTTACCTGCGGTTAAGAGATTCGCTAAATACCGTACAGGGATGCGAAGGCTTTTGACATCGGGGATGATGCCGTTCATGCCCATGTGCCCTGCCTGCGCTGCGGCCTGTATAGGTGACAATGGCGGTACGTACCAAACCATCGGCAGGGTGCGATATTCGGGATGTAATGGAAAAGCGACTTTCCATTCGACTGCCATCTTGTAAACAGGCGAGGCCGCTGCAG
>CALQNE010000094.1 GCA_943331855.1 Bordetella parapertussis | reverse complement strand
TCAGGCCTCGCGCCGTAAGCTTTTGCAAGGTGCCGCCGGGCTCGCCGCAATGGGCTTGCCAGCAATTTCACTGGCACAAAACAAACCGATCAAAATCGGCATGCCCACTATTTTGTCGGGTCGTGTGGCCATGTTGGGTCTGTCATCTCGCAACGCTGTGATGCTCGAAGTTGAAAAATTTAATGCGGCCGGTGGTTTGGGCGGACGCATGATCGAAATGGTTGTGCGCGATTCAAAAGGCCAGCCTCAAGAAGCCGCCCGTGTCGCACGCGAATTAGTGACAAGTGATGGCTGTGAACTGCTGTGGGATGCTGAAGCCTCTTCGGGTGCGTTTGCAGTGCATGAGGTGGCAAAAGATCTGGGTGTCTTTGTGATGCACACCAACTCAGAAACATCTTCACTGACTGCCGATCCAAAACTACGCGTACCAACCGCGTTTCGTTGTGCGCGCCAGGGCATTCATGATGCAATCGCAGGCGGCGCCTACGGTGCGCAGGTCGCAAAAGAGCTCAAGCTCAAGCGTTGGATGAGCATTTCGCCCGACTACGCCTACGGCCGCGACACAACGACTGAATACTTTGAATATCTGAAGCACTTCAACAAAGACATCGAAGTGGTTGGCGAAGTTTGGCCAAAGTTGTTTCAGGCCGACTACAGCGAAAACATTACTCGCCTCGTGCAAGGTAAACCACAAGCGATTTATTCGTGCTTGTGGGGTGGCGATATGACATCGTTTGTTGATCAGGCAAGCATTTATGCTCTGTTCAAAGATAAACAATTCTTCTCGCCAAACATTGCTGAATACGCGGTGCTCACAGCACTTAAAAATGTACCGCCAAACATGCACTCTGGTAACCGTTACCTCAAGACCTTTCCGAACACACCGGCCAACGCCGCCTGGGCAGATGCCTATGTTGCCAAGTTCAAAGATTTACCCCTGAACTGGTCGTGGGAAAACGCGGTCGGGATGGGCTTCTTAACCGCCGCCATGAAAAAAGCAAACAGCTCAGACGGTAAAAAAATCGCTGAAGCGATGCGCGGTATGAAAATCGATTCGCCTTTTGGCGCCGATGGCACCGTGACGATGCGCGCTGAAGACAATACCATTATCAACTACGCCATCGGTTATGGCCCATTGATCAGCAAAGAACCCTTCGTCACCAAGCAAACTGTTGGCGACTGGAAGCAAATCCTCGAACTCGAACTCGAGTGGAAGAAACGCAAAGGCTGGGCATAACACTCAGAGAGTCTTGCACTGAGGTCTGAAGGCCTCTGCCTGAACGTTCAAGCAGAGGCCTTTTTTATACCAGCCGTTTGTTCTTGCTTTAACCGCACCCGTCTGCACTGTCCAGTCAGTTGCGGTTGTATCAACCGTATACCCCCTCTCGGAGACCCTCGTGGATCCCATCGCCTTATATGAATGCCTGACCTCAATGTCATGCATCGTCACGCAAACCAGCACTGGTTTGATTGTTGGCTCGCTGCTCTTTTTAGTCGCGGCTGGCCTGACCCTAATCTTTGGTGTGCTTGGAGTGATTAATTTTGCGCACGGCTCGCTTTACATGCTGGGCGCCTACATGGCCCTGTCAGCCTATCGCATCACAGACAGCTACGTGCTATCAGCCGTGATTGCTGGCGCAGGCGTCGGGTTGTTCAGCCTGATTTTTGAACGCTTTTTCATGCGGCGCGTGTATCAAGCCGAGGTCTTACTTCAGCTGCTGGTGTGCTACGCCCTGATTCTCATCATGGACGATGCCGTCAAAATTATTTGGGGCCCGGAGTTTCAATCGATGGGCATGCCAGCGGCCTTTCAAGCGCCGCCCCTGTTTATCTTTGATGGCATCGTGCCCGTCTTTTATGTCTTCATGATTTGCGCAGCTGCAGTGATTGCTTTAGTGATGTGGTACATCCTGACACGCACTCGCATCGGTAAGGTCGTGCGCGCAGCAGCGCACAACCCGACGATGACTTCGGTGCTTGGGTTAAACACCACCTGGATCTACGCCGGTGTCTTTGCCTTTGGCGGTGCGCTTGCGGGCTTGGCCGGTGCGCTTGCCGCGCCAGTGCGCTCAATGTCACCCGGCATGGGCTTCTCGATTTTGATCGAGTCGTTCATTGTGACGGTCATTGGTGGGATGGGTTCAGTGAGCGGCGCGTTAGTGGGCGCCCTATTGATCGGCCTGGTGCGCTCGTTTGGCTCGATTGGGTTTCCGCTTTTCGTTGAAGGCATTATGTTTTTGGCAATGGCGTTGATCCTAATTCTTAAGCCAAGTGGTCTGTTGGGTAAGGAGCCACGTTAATGAACACCGCCTTCAAAAAAGAATTGCTACTTGGGTTCGTTGTACTCGCTCTGTTAGCGGCGCTGCCCCTGCTGTCGCCCGGTCGCGTCACGCTTGACTTTGTGATTCGTCTGGCTGCGCTAGGCGTATTCGCCACCTCACTGAACATTTTGGTGGGCTATGGCGGCATGGTGTCATTTGGTCACGCCATGTTTTTTGGCGGCGGGGCTTATACCTTTGGCCTGTTAATGCAACGCACTGAAGTCTCGATACCTGTCGCGCTATTAGGCGCAATTATTTTTTGCTCACTGCTGGCTTGGGTGATCGGGATGATTTGCGTCAAGCTCAAAGAGATTTATTTCTCGTTCTTGACGCTCGCGTTTCAGATGTTGATTCACAGTGTGATTATCACGTGGACTTCACTGACGGGCGGTGATCAAGGCTTGATGGGTGGTATCCCACGCAGGCCTTTCTGGGGTGGCATAAATGTGGCTGATCCCAACACCCTGTACTGGTTTTGCGTCGTCATCGGCGTGGCCAGCCTGCTTGTCATGCGCTACGTTTTGCAATCCCCGTTTGGCTATACCCTGCGCATGGTGCGCGACAACGCCGATCGTGCGCGCTTCTTAGGGATCGATGTGTGGCGCATTCGTTTGTATGCCTTTATTTTGGCAGGTGCCTTTGCTGGAATCGGTGGCTCGCTGATGGCGTTGTTTGTGTCGGGGGCATACCCAGAGTTTAGCTATTGGACAATGTCGGGAGAAGCCGTATTTATGATCATGATGGGTGGCATCAATGTTTTCTTGGGCCCGATCATCGGCGCAGGTTTGTTGAATATCTTTAACGACATCATCACACGCACAACTGAGTATCACGGTTTGGCGTTAGGCGTGATCGTGCTGATTTTTGCTCTTGGGTTTAAACGCGGCATCACAGATTTTGTGGGGCAAATATTCAACACCATCACTAAAAAGCGCGTGCAATCATGACAAATAAATATCTTAGCGTGGTGACGGGTGGCTCAAGTGGTATCGGCGCAGCTTGCGTCAGGCATTTAGCCAAGCGCGGTGACTTAGTGATTGCGCTCGATTTGCCTGGCACCTGGTCTGAAGCAAAAATGAAAGAACTCGGTGTACACGCCTACCCCTGCGATGTCACTGACGAGCAAGCGGTGCGTGACACGGCCGCAATGATCGAGGCCAAGCACGGTCAAATCTCGGCGCTGGTCAACAGCGCTGGGATTTTGCAACGCCGCTTAACGCCTGACAAACTCACCATGACAGAATGGGATCGCGTGGTGGCGGTAGATCAGCGCGGCACGTATCTTGCCTGCGCAGTATTTGGCTCGCGCATGGCCGAACTAGGCGCTGGGGCGATCGTTAATATCGCCTCGATTACCTCGATGCGGTCGGTACCCTTACATGCCTATGCGCCCGCAAAGGCTGCTGTGGCGTCAATGACTGCATGCCTGGCGGCTGAGTGGGGTCGCGCCGGTGTGCGTGTCAATGCGATTTCGCCTGGCTACGTACTCACCGAGGCGTTGCAAGCCGCGATTGATCGGGGCGATCGCAATCCTGAAGACCTCACGTCGCAAGCCGCTATGGGTCGCATGGTCACTCCAGACGAAATTGCAGACTCGGTGGGCTTCTTGTTGTCGCCTGCGGCCAAGGCAATCACTGGCATCAACTTGCCAGTTGACGCAGGTTGGCTCGCTGGATCGACCTGGCAAACCTATGGCGGGGTACCACCCGCTCAAACCAACACCTCAGGAGGCCGCTGATGCTTAAGATCGAAAACCTCTGCAAGGCCTTTGGTGGTGTCGTCGCAACCTCTGATGTCTCGATTCACTTCAAGACTGAATCTCTCACCGCCGTAATCGGCCCCAATGGCGCCGGCAAAACAACGTTCTTTAATTTAATTTCAGGCGCGCTCAAACCCGACTCTGGTCGCATTTTGCTAGACGGCGAAGACATTGTTGGCATGACAAGCAGCGCGATCGTACACAAAGGAATTGGTCGCGCGTTTCAAGTCGCCAAACTTTTTAAAACACTGACCGTTGAAGAGTCGCTACGCGGTGCCTTGATGTCGCCTCTGGGACGCTCGGCGCAAATGCACGGGCGGTTTCCGTTAGCACAGACGCGCGATCGAGCCTTTGAAGTCATGGAGCAACTTGGCTTGCATACCAAGGCGCATTTGATTAGCGGCAATTTGTCGCACGGCGATCAAAAGCTTTTGGATATGGCCTTGGCTCTGGTGTTAAGACCTAAAGTGCTTTTGCTAGACGAGCCCGTAGCTGGCATGGGCCCCGAAGAACGCGAGCAGATGATCGAGACGGTTTACGGCCTCTGGAAAAAAGGTGGCTTAACTGTCGTGCTGATCGAGCATGACATGGAGATCGTCTTTAGAGTCTCACAACACATCCACGTTTTATCTTACGGCAAGCTCTTAGCTGAGGGTAGCCCAGAACAAATCCGCAACAACCCGGCTGTCATTGAGGCCTACTTGGGTAAACCCCGCGAGGAGCACGCATGAGCGACCACGTGCTAAAGGTGCAAGACATTGATGTCTTTTATGGCACCAGTCAGGCATTGTTCAACTTATCGTTTGAAGTCAACCGGGGCGAGACCTTGGCGTTACTCGGGCGAAACGGCGCTGGCAAAAGCACCACCATGAAGACCATTGCGGGTGTGAATCCCACAAAAAAAGGTAGCGTCGAGTTATACGGCAAGGTCATCACTGGGCGCTCTGCACATTTGATTGCCCGTGCGGGCATTGGCTATGTGCCAGAAGACCGGCAGATATTTCCAGATCTTAGCGTCGACGACAATCTCACCATCGCAATCAAAAAAGGGGCGAAGGGTGAAGACGACTGGAGCCTTGAGCGCGTGTATGACACGTTGCCGCTGTTAGCGCCCCTGAAAGACCGAATGGGCGGGCAATTATCTGGCGGCGAACAACAGATGCTGACTGTTGGCCGCGCACTGATGGGAAACCCAGATGTGTTGCTGCTTGACGAACCTAGCGAAGGCCTCGCCCCCATCATGGTGCAAAAGATTGGTGATTTGATCGCGACCTTGCACAAGCTCGGAAAAACAATCGTACTGGCCGAGCAAAATTTACATTTTTGCTTAGGCTTAGCAGATCGGGCAGTGGTTATCGACAAAGGGACCGATGTGTTTTGCGGCACGATCCACGAACTCAACGACAACGCTGATATCAAACAACGGTATTTATCCGTTTAACCCCAAGGGGATCGCTTTGCATCTTTCAAAAACCAACGCCTCACAGGCTTTTGACATGAGCGGCACCCACTTGTGGATTACGGGTGCTGCCGGCGGCATCGGTAGCGCGACCGCTCGACTTTGCAGTCAACTTGGGGCTTCGCTCGTTTTAACGGACATCGGTCCCATCAGCAAACTCGAAGCGCTTGCACAAACGCTGAAGGGTTCAGTCGCAGTCGAGACTTGCGATGTCACTCAGCGCGACGCTGTTGAGAGCCTCGTGCGTCGACACAACCCGTTTACCGCGTTGGCTGACACCGCAGGAATTTGCCCTTATGACGACGATTGGCTCGCCCCAGACTGGAACGAGACGGCCTTTATGCGCGTGATGCAAGTCAATGTTCTAGGGCCTATTAATTTGGTGCGCGCAGTCTTGCCGGGGATGATCGAGCGCAAGCATGGTCGCATCGCGCTATGCGGCTCGATCGCGGGCTGGACCGGCGGCTTGCGGGCGGGTCCGCACTATAGCGCCTCAAAGGGTGGCGTTCATGCCTTGGTGCGCTGGTTTGCGCAACGCGCAGCGCCGCACCACGTTTGTATCAATGCCGTTGCACCGGGCCCGATTGATACGGGCATGACCAGCGGTCACGGCTACGACGGAAGTGAATACCCCATGCAACGCATGGGCGAACCGGAAGAAATCGCGAGCATGCTGACCTATCTGTGCTCGCCCGCAGCCAGTTTTATCTCGGGCGCCATTATGGATGTTAACGGCGGCACGCAGATGCGCTAAGCGCCTGTTTTAAAACGTCAAGCGCCTCAAATAACCCGCACGAAATCCGCACAAAATACGCAAAGATTTATTTTGCCCTTGCATAAATGGCAGATTTAAATTAGCATGAAAATGTAGCAAACGCTACATTTTATGTTTTCTCCCGCCTTTATCCACCGCTTGCGAGGTCACCCAATATGTATGACATTTTTCAGACCGATCGTTTAATCGATCTTTGGCTGACCGAAGATATCGGCTCGTGTGACCTCACTGCACAGCTCATGATTGATGAAGAGGCCATAGGGACTTTTCATATGAATGCACGCGAACCTATGTACATTGCGGGCATTGATGTCGCAGCTCGAATCTTTACGCGCTACGACGCTGGGCTGAAAGTCACCAAACTTGTTAAAGACGGTGATCGCGTCGAGAAAGGCATCAAAATTTTGACCGTATCGGGTCCGGCGCGCAGTATTTTGACCGCTGAGCGCCCTGCCCTGAATATTTTGCAGCGCATGTGCGGTATCGCCACTGAAACGGCTCGCTACAACACTGAACTTGCTGGCACCGGCGCACGCTTGATTGATACGCGCAAAACGACGCCAGGCCTGCGGATGCTTGAAAAACACGCCGTCGCTTGCGGTGGTGGCCTCAATCACCGCCTCGGGCTCGATAACGGGGTGATGCTCAAGGACAACCACATCGCCGTCGCGGGCAGTATCAGCAAAGCTGTGGCACGCGCCAAGCTCAAGCTACCGGTTCTTACCAAAATTGAGGTCGAATGCGATCGCTTTGAACAGGTCGAAGAAGCGCTTGCTGCTGGTGCAGATGTCATCATGCTCGACAACATGTCGATTGCAGACATGACCACGGCCGTCAAATACGTTAACGGTCGGGCAAAAATCGAAGCCTCTGGTGGAATTAGTATCGCAACCATTCGCAATGTTGCCTTGACAGGTGTGGATTACATTTCAACCAGCAAAATCACTCAGGCTGCACCCGCAGTCGATATCGGCCTCGACGAATAGGCGAGCGCTGAGTGGCAACCGGCAGCTTCTTTTTTATTGTCGGCCCCAGTGGGGCTGGCAAAGATAGCATCCTTGATGGGGCCAGGGCGCACCTCGATCCGGCGCATTTCGTTTTTGCTAAACGTACCATCACACGACCCGCCAGTTCGGGGGGTGAAGCCCATGAGGCCTGTACGCCAGAAGAATTCGCTTTGCGTGAACAGCAAGGCGCCTTTTTACTGACCTGGCAAGCGCACAACCTCTCGTACGGCCTGCCGAGTACGTTGCTCGAGGCGCTTCATACAGGCCAACACGTGCTAGCGAACGGTTCGCGCAGCATGGTGGCAGCACTCAAGCAACGCGTTCCAAACTTAGTCGTCATCGAAATTAGCGCGCCGGCAGAAGTGCTGGCACAGCGACTCGCTCAGCGTGGTCGAGAATCCGCGGCCGATGTGGCAAAGCGGTTGTCCCGTACTGTCGAACCCTATCCGACCGAGACCGTCGTATTACGCGTGACAAATGATCAGACGCCCGCCATTGGCGTGAGTCGCTTCTTGGCGACGCTTTATACCCAACTTGGGCAGGCACCTGTCGCACTGGTCTCTTTGTATAAAAAAATCGCCGGGCTCGCCCTCACCGAGGCCGAATATCAATCCTTACTCAGTGCGATCAATCAAAAACAACATGTGGGCGCCGATCTCGAGGCCTTTCTAATTGCTTGTACGCAGCAATTGTCTGACGCAGAGCTCATCGCCGTCGCGCGTTGTCGCAGTGCGTTGATGCCACGCATCTCGTGGAGTCGCGACATGGTGGTTGATAAACATTCGCTGGGCGGCACCCCTGGGAGTCGCGTCACGATGGTCGTTATCCCGATCGTCGCCGCGCATGGCCTGCTGATCCCCAAAACCTCATCTCGTGCCATCACCTCGGCCGCGGGCACCGCAGATGCCATGGAAGTTCTTGCGAAAGTCGATCTCACCCCCGAGCAACTTAAAAAGTGCGTAGCGCAAACAAATGCCTGCATTGCCTGGAACGGCAAATTGAATCACTCCGTGATCGACGATGTCATGAATGCGCTGACCCGTCCTTTAGCGCTTGATACACGTCGTTGGTCCGTCGCTTCGATTTTGTCAAAAAAATATTCGGCAGGTGCTACGCATGTTGTTATCGACATCCCCTACTCAAGCGGGGGCAAAGTTAAAACAAAACCAGAGGCCGACGCATTGGCGCAAACGTTTGAAACCGTGGGTGCTGCGTTAGGACTCGTTGTCAAGGCCTTTGCTACAGACGGCCAGGCACCCATCGGGCGTGGCATCGGCCCTGCTCTTGAAGCGCGTGACGTACTCCAAGTGCTAGAAGGCGATCTCAACGCGCCCGCAGATTTATTAGAAAAATCACTTTTCTTTGCTAGCCAGATTCTCGCGCTCGACCCCGCAGTGGGCAACGTTGCCCAGGGACGTGTCCGTGCCCTTGAATTATTAGCTAATGGTTTAGCCTACGCAGCGATGCAAAAGATTATCGATGCTCAGGGTGCTCAACCAGTACTTGATTGGTTTGGCGTACACAAACACGAAATCCGTGCACCACGCGGCGGACGCGTACAAAGCATTGATGGTTTTTTCATTTCTGGGCTCGGGCGCACTGCGGGCGCCCCTGCAGACCAACGCGCCGGTGTTGATCTTGCGTGCGGATTAGGCGCGCTTGTGAAGCAAGGCGATTTACTCTATGTCTTGCAAGCAAGCGATCCTGGCAAACTGAGCCAGGCCGTCGCGCTCGCCCAAAAAGACTGTGGTTACGTGTTGAGTTAAGGCTATTCGCCAAACCCTTTAGACACAATTACTTCAACCAGATTTGGCACACCGCTGGCCATCGCCGCTTTCAACACAGCAGATAACTGAGCAGGATCCGTCACCGTTTGCGATGACATCCCCATATTCTTTGCCAGGCCGGCAAAGTCAATTGGCGGATCATTCATATCCATCGCAACAAACGCGTCAGTGCCACGCATCGCAAGTAGACGCTCTTTGATAATACGGTAGCTACGATTATTGATAATCACATACGTAATCGGTAAGCGCAGATGGGCTGCAGTCCACAGGGACTGGATACTGTACATCGCACTCCCATCGCCGATCGTCGCAACAATTGGACGTCCGGGTTGCGCCAAGCTGACGCCCACCGCACCGGCCATGCCAAAGCCCAAACCACCGCTGGCAAGCCCGTAATATGCCTTGGGATTATCCATCGGCAACAGCGCCGCAATCGCAGGCGAGGCCGTTAAGGTTTCATCCACCACGATTGCATCTTTTGGCAAAACATCAATAAGCTGGCTAACAAGATAGCGTTGATCAATTGGATTCGATTTTGAAGCCGCAGAAAATTCTTCACGCGCCTTGTTTCGCTTTGCTGACCAGTTGTTTGCACTCAAGGCCTGCACGCGTGCGCTTGCCGCTTTCGCATAATCGGCGCTGCGCGCTGCACGCAAAATTGGCAATAGCGCTAGCAATGTCTCTTTTACATCGGCCCGCACAGCCGTTTCTGTTGAATAGTTTTTACCAAGCTCCCACTCGCGCTCGGTAATATGCATCACGGGCATTTCAGGTGGAAGAGGCTCGACTGTGCTCATCGGAGACATGCGAAGTAAATCTGCACCGAGACATAGCAAGAAATCGTACTGTTCAAGAATCGAACGCACTTTTTTCTGATTACGCGACAAATCACCCATACAGGTTGGGTGTGACGTGGGATAGCGTGCGTTGTAACCGACCGACTCTTGATACACGGCGGCGCCCAATAGCTCGGCCAACTCACAGGCTTGCTCAAAAATACCAGCGTTCGCGATTTCACGCCCTGCCACAATGACAGGATGTTTTGCGGCAAGCAGGCGTTGCGCGATTGCGTTCAACGACGCATCGCCAGGACGCACTGCCGCATCGATCACCGTTGGGAAACCGAACTCGATTTCGGTTTCTTCATCCAGCACAGAACCTGGCAAACTAATAAACACAGGGCCCATCGGTGGTGTGCGAGCGATCTTTGCAGCACGCCGCACAATGCGCGGCAGATCTTCAAGACGTGTGACCTCAAACGCCCACTTCACCAGGGGCGCCACCATCGGCACCAAGGGCTCGTACAGCAAGGGCTCTTGCAAGCCATAGCCCACCTCATACTGGCCGGCTGTAATAATGATGGGCGACCCTGAGAACTTGGCAGAATAAATCGCCCCCATCGCATGGCCTAAGCCAGGCGCGCAATGCAAGTTACAGGCCACCAGTTTGTTCGACGCGCGTGCAAACCCGTCCGCCATCCCAACCACAATTGACTCTTGCAGCCCCAACACATACTTCAACTCAGGAAACTGCGGAACCGCCTCCATGATGGCAAGCTCTGTTGTGCCAGGGTTACCAAACATGTGGGTAACGCCCTCATCGAGCAACAATTTGATGAAGGCCTGACGACCCGTAATTTTTTGCATTGCCATGAATCAATCTCTGTATGTGTCGGGTGAAAACTTAACTGCACTACGTACTGAATGAACTCAGGGCTTTAAACGACCCGTTTGAATATAAAAATCGCGCTCTCTCATCGCAGCAGCCTGGATGTCAGCCGCAACGTTAGTCGACTTGGCAAAAGCAGTATCCGTATACGCCCCTAAGCGGGTGAACTCAGCGATTAACTCTGGATTTTGCAGTGCTGTTTGAATCATTGCGGACAAATATGCCTTACGGTCAGCGGGAGTGCCTTTAGGGACTACCGCGAAGCGCATAATATTCCAGACAAAGTGCTTCGCACCATAGATTTCATTGAAGGTCGGAACGTCTTTCATATTAAAGACACGATCTGCGCTTGCAACCCCGATCGGTACCAATTGCTTGGCCTGTAAGAAGCTCTCAAATTCACCGTAAAACCCTTGCGCAACATCAACGTTACCGCCAATCAGCGCGACGATGCCAGGCTTACCGCCCTGAAAGGGTACGCGTAAAAATTTAGCCCCTGTTTGTGCTTCGAGCTGATCCAACAGGTATTCCCACATCGACCCAGGTACCACCGCCGCGCGCACAGTCCCTGGTTTATCTTTTGCTGCCTGCAGAATCTCTTTGGCAGTCTTACCCTTAAAAGGACCCTCTGTGGCAGCCACCCAAGCTAAGGCATCGCTATTGATGTATGCAATTGACTCAACGTCGGCGAGCGACCATTTGCCCGGCGCACGCAAAATAGCATCGCCCCAGAAATTACTCGCTAAGATCCCGACCGTATACCCGTCAGGCTTAGCCTGGGTTGCCAGATACGCGTGCCCAACCATGCCAGCACCACCAACACGATTGTTGACCAAGACCTTAT
>CALQNE010000093.1 GCA_943331855.1 Bordetella parapertussis | reverse complement strand
AAGGCGACCCTCATGCAAGATCTAGCGCGACCAATAGCGTTTGACGAAATGGTAGACACCAGCGGTGGGCGTCCAACCCCTGGCGCCTGTCCTAGCAAAAGCGCTCGGGCGCATTACCAAGGCTTTGCTAGATGGCTCGCCGAACAACCCGAACGCCTGCTGCAAACGCGTCGCGATGAGGCAGAGCTGATCTTCAGACGCGTTGGGATCACCTTTGCCGTGTACGGGGACTCGGACGGGACCGAACGCACAATCCCGTTTGATATTGTCCCGCGCATTTTTCCGGCAGCTGAATGGGCAACGCTTGAGCGAGGCCTGAAACAGCGGGTGCAGGCGCTGAATATGTTTCTGCACGATGTCTATCACGAGCAGCACATCCTGAAAGCAGGTTTGATCCCAGCCGAACAAGTGCTGAACAACGCGCAGTTTCGCCCTCAGATGCGCGGGGTTCGCGTGCCCAACAAGATCTATGCGCACATTGCGGGCATTGATATTGTGCGTGCCAATCACGGTGCCCAGACCGGCGAACTCTTTGTGCTTGAAGATAATCTGCGCGTACCCTCTGGCGTGTCGTACATGCTCGAGAATCGCAAAATGATGATGCGCTTGTTTCCTGAACTATTCGCGCAACATCGGGTTGAGCCTGTTGCGCACTATCCAGATCTATTGCTTGATACGCTACGCAATTCTGCTCCAAACACTGGCACACAGCCCAATGTCATCGTCCTGACCCCAGGCATGTACAACTCGGCCTATTTTGAACACGCATTTCTGGCCCAGCAAATGGGCGTAGAACTGGTCGAAGGACAAGACCTTTTTGTGCAGGACGACGTCGTCTTTATGCGCACCACCCAAGGGCCGCGTCAGGTCGACGTGATTTACCGGCGCGTCGATGATGACTTTCTTGACCCCGAAGTTTTTCGCGATGACTCAACGCTAGGCGCCAGGGGTTTACTGCGCGCCTATCGCGCAGGCAATGTCGCCATTTGCAATGCGATCGGCACAGGTGTCGCCGATGACAAGTCAATCTATCCTTTCGTGCCAGACATGATTCGGTTTTATCTAAGCGAAGAGCCGCTCATCGCAAACGTACCCACCTTTATGTGCCGAAAGTCCGACGAGCTTGATCATGTCGTACAAAACATGCAAGACCTTGTTGTCAAAGAAGTACATGGGGCCGGCGGCTATGGCATGCTGATTGGGCCCGCTTCAACCCGCGCAGAGATCGATGACTTTAAGGCACGTGTCCGTGCAAATCCCAGCAACTACATTGCTCAGCCAACGCTTGCGCTCTCAACGTGTCCAACCTATGTGGAAGCCGGGATTGCACCGCGTCACATCGATCTTCGACCCTTCGTACTTTCAGGAAAACACGTGCGTATGGTGCCGGGTGGTTTGACACGCGTCGCATTAAAAGAAGGGTCGCTCGTCGTAAATTCATCACAGGGCGGTGGCACGAAAGACACCTGGGTTCTTGAACACTAGATCGATCCGGACATCTCTCTTATGCTTTCAAGAACTGCTGATCACTTGTACTGGATGTCGCGCTATACAGAGCGGGCCGAAAATCTGGCCAGGATGCTTGACGTGAACTATCAGATGTCGTTACTTCCGCAATCAGCAAAAACCATCGAGCGTGCCTGGTGTGCTTTATTAGAAATTTCTGAGTTGAACCAGGCGTTTAGTGTTGAGCACCCAAGCCCGACCCCCGGCGCAGTGATGCAGTTTATGGTTACCGATACCAACAACCCTTCGTCGATCATGCGATGCCTGCAGGGTGCGCGCGAAAACGCACGCGCCGTTCGAGGTTCAATTACCACTGAGCTTTGGGAGACCATCAACACGACGTGGCTAGACGCGCAGCGTTTGATGCGCGAAGGCATGTTGCAATCAGCCCCTGCCGAGTTTTTCGAATGGGTAAAATTCAGATCTCATTTAATTCGCGGCGTTCATCTTGGCACCATGATGCGTGGCGAGGCCTACGACTTTATTCAGCTCGGCACATTTCTTGAGCGCGCAGACAACACGGCCCGGCTTCTCGACGTAAAGTTTTTAGCTGCTAGCGAGGTGCGGGACGAAACAACGGACCCCGTCGATGAGTTCTATTATTGGACCGCGATTTTGCGTTCGGTCTCTGCCTTCGAAAACTACCGCAAAGTCTATCGCGATGTGATCACACCCGAGCGTATCGCCGAGCTACTCATCTTAAGCATGGATATGCCGCGTTCACTTCTTGCGTGCCTGCATGCAGTCGTGGATACCTTGTCTCGGGTCAGAAATAGTCAATCCTCGGACACGCAATCGGCAGCTCTTCGCCTGCTTTCAGAGCTACGCGATCAAAACATTGATCAAATCTTTGCGCAAGGCCTGCACGTCTACCTCACTGAGTTTTTAAGTCGCGTTAATGCAGTCGGCAGCGGTATTAGCCAGGACTTTTTAGTGCCGTTGGCGGTCAATCCAGACGTTTAAGCGAAAGCCACAGCCCTGTCCAAACGAGAACAAACCTGAGGCAAATACGTATTTAGCGTACAATTGCTGCACGGCACAACGTTCCAGTCCTCGTGTCGCGCTAAGCCCCAACTCTGTGGGCGCTCGCCTCCAAGGCGTTTTTACTCCCTGTTCGTCTGCCCCGATTGGAGCCCGCATCATATGCAGGCCGGCACGACGATGGAGCTGTTCTCTTGTCTACTACGATTACTTTTGCTGACCTCGGGTTGGCTGATCCCCTTATGCGTGCGATTGCCGATGCTGGCTACACCACGCCCACCCCCATTCAGGCACAGGCCATTCCACGCGTACTTGCTGGTGGCGATCTATTAGCCGCTGCGCAAACCGGCACGGGCAAAACGGCGGGCTTTACCCTGCCCATTTTGCATATGCTTTTGGCCAAGCCCCTTGAAGTACGCAAAGCAGGCCGCCCGCGCGTACTCATTTTGACGCCAACCCGTGAGCTGACCGCTCAAGTTGAAGAGTCTGTCAAAACCTACGGCTGCCATACCAAAATATCATCCATGGTGATTTTTGGTGGCGTCAATATCAATCCTCAAATCTCTGCATTGCGCAAGCCGATCGATATTTTAGTGGCCACCCCCGGTCGCCTGCTCGATCACTGCCAACAGCGCACGGTTGACTTATCGGGCGTTGAGATTTTGGTGCTCGACGAAGCCGATCGCATGCTTGACATGGGCTTTATCCGCGACATTCGTAAAATTTTGGCGATGATGCCGCGTCAACGTCAAAACCTGCTGTTTTCGGCAACCTTCTCAGACGAAATCCGCGAGCTTTCAAAAAGTGTTTTATCAAACGCCACTGAAGTCTCGGTTGCCGCACGCAACACAACGGCAGAACGTGTCGAACAAACCGTGTATATGGTGGATCAGGCGCACAAGCGTGACATCCTAAGCCATATCATCAGCGAAAGTGGCTGGCATCAAGTGTTGGTCTTTACGCGCACCAAGCATGGCGCAAATCGTTTAGCTGAAAAACTCGTCAAAGACGGCTTGTCAGCCTCGGCCATTCATGGCAACAAAAGTCAGGCTGCGCGCACCCGTGCCCTGGATGACTTTAAAAAGGGCAAAGTGGCCGTATTAGTCGCCACCGACATCGCCGCACGTGGCCTGGATATCGACCAACTTCCTCAGGTCGTGAACTTTGAATTGCCGAATATCCCCGAAGATTATGTGCACCGTATCGGCCGCACAGGTCGCGCCGGTGCGGCCGGTTCAGCCGTGTCTTTGGTCGACTCAAGCGAGATCAAATACCTCAAAGCAATCGAACGGATCATCAAAAAGACCATCCCTCAATTGCCTGCACCAACGGGCTGGACCGCCTCACCCCCTTCGCCGCACGGCGCAGACGACGAAGCCCGCTCTGAAGGTCGGCGCGATGGTCAACGTCGCCCGCAACAACGCTCAGCACGCCCCAGCAGCTCAGGTGCGGCGGCACGTCCTGGCCGAACTGGCCAAGGGCCGAGTAGCGCACCGCGCCGCGAGGCACACAGCGACAACCGACCCGCTCAACGACGCGACGCACCAACGGGTGCCCGCGCACCACACGCAACTGGCGCTCCGGTCAGAACCGGTACAGGTACCGGTGCAGGCGCGCGCACCAGCAGCCGCCCAGTAACGCCATCCGGTCCAACACCACGCAGCGGCGACTCGGCAAACCGTCCGCGCCGTCCCGCCCTGTTTAACAAGTAACGAACGCACACAGGCTGGCTGCGCCAGCCTGTAAAATTCACCATCATGAGTATTCAAACAGAAGTCGCGCGACGCCGAACGTTCGCCATTATTTCTCACCCTGATGCCGGTAAGACGACGCTCACCGAAAAGCTTCTGCTTTTTGCGGGTGCGATCCAAATCGCCGGTAGTGTCAAGGCGCGTAAAGCCTCGCGGCACGCGTCTTCTGACTGGATGGAGATTGAAAAACAACGTGGCATCTCGGTTGCCTCCTCCGTGATGCAGATGGAATACCGCGACTGCGTCATCAACCTGCTCGATACGCCCGGCCACCAAGACTTTTCTGAAGACACCTATCGTGTACTCACCGCGGTCGATGCCGCCTTGATGGTGATTGACGCGGCCAACGGTGTCGAGCCACAAACGATTCGCTTGCTACAAGTTTGCCGAGCCCGCAATACACCGATCATCACCTTCATCAATAAAATGGATCGCGAAGTACGCGAACCGCTTGAACTGTTATCCGAAATTGAACAGCACATCGGCATGGATGCGGTACCGTTTTCTTGGCCTGTTGGTATGGGCAAGGCCTTTGGTGGCGTCTTTGATATTCAGCGCAATCGCATGCGCTTGTTTAAATCTGGGCAAGAACGTCGCCATGACACCGATGACGACTTTATCGATGGGCTCGACAACCCAGAAATCGCCAAACGCTTTGGTAGTTCGTTTGAACAAGCCAAAGGTGAAATTGAACTCATTCAAGCCGCAGCACCAACCTTTGACCCGGTCGCTTTTTTAGCCGGCAAACAAACCCCCGTGTTTTTTGGTTCAGCCATTAATAACTTTGGCGTACAAGAGGTTCTTGATGCGCTTGTGGATCAAGCACCGCCGCCAGGCTCGCGCCAGGCACTTGAGCGCATTGTTCACCCCGAAGAACCCAAGTTTACCGGTGTCGTCTTTAAAGTCCAGGCCAACATGGATCCTGCTCATCGCGACCGCGTTGCCTTTGTACGCGTCAGCTCGGGTAAGTTTGATCGTGGAATGCGACTGAAAGTATCGCGTAACAACAAAGAGATTCGACCCAATAACGTTGTATCTTTTTTATCTCAACGTCGAGAGCTTGTCGATGAAGCCTATGCCGGCGATGTGATTGGCATCCCAAATCACGGGATTTTGCATTTGGGTGACGTACTCACCGAAGGTGAGGCCTTACACTTTACCGGCTTGCCTTTTTTTGCACCCGAGCTTTTTCAGGCGGTTGAAACCAAAGACCCCTTGCGAACAAAACAACTACGCACCGGGCTCTTACAGCTGGGCGAAGAGGGTGCAATTCAAGTGTTCAGACCGCTCGCCGCGGGTGGTGCCCTTTTGCTGGGCGCCGTCGGTCAATTACAGTTTGAAGTCGTGGCACACCGTCTGCAAGCCGAATACGGTGCCGAAGCGCGTTTAATGCCTTCGCGCTACAACATGGCCCGCTGGGTCACCGCCCAAGACCCGAAAGAACTCCGAAAATTCATCGACGCGAATGCCTCAAACATCGCCTATGATGTTGTCGAAGCGCCGGCGTTTTTAGTCAGTTCAACCGCCCAATTGCGCGTCGCCGAAGAGCGTTATCCGGCGATTCGTTTTCACGCCATGCGCGAGCACGGTGGGCAAGTGTTTGCCGATAAAGTTTAATCTTCGCTCTTCAGAGATCCCTTATGTCTTGGCGCGTTCTAATTGTCTTCTTAATGCTTGCTGCAGTGGCTTCGTGGCATGGCGGCGTTGAGCTAGGCAACTGGCTGGTGACCCGCGCACCTGAAACAGTTGCCTCAGTCGCCGACAAACTCGACACCACGCTTAAGCTTGACGCTAATGGGCGCCCCATCACTGCGCAACCTCCTCAACCTCGTATCGACGGTACGCTGGGCATCCCTCGCGAACTCGTCCCAATCGAATGGGCCATCGAAGCCATTGCGGCAGATGACTTCGATACAGATCCTGATGCAATGAAGATCGATCAAGATGACGACAATGAGCAGGCTGGCGAAGGCTCTGAGGCAGCAGATGCCAAGCGATTAGCCAGCGACAGCAAGCTCCCTGTGCGGCCGCCTGATTTCGGCGTCATTAAAGAAACGGCTCCGCCTGTCTCTCAAAGGCCGGTCGCGCCACCTGTGCCGCCCGGCATCACGGTCACAGTCATCTCGTGGCAACAGTCTTTAAAAAAAGAACTCGATCAGTGCGCGAATGTAAGTTTTTTTCAGCGACCGACTTGCTTGCAAAACGTTCGTAATAAATATTGTGCGCCTAACGATGCCTGGGGTAAAACCGCAGACTGCCCGGCCAGGCCAAACGATCAAGTCATGGGCGGCTAACGTGCGCCAGCCTGCGATTTACGCAAAGGCGCTGTCGGTATTCGCAATAGCTCTCGATACTTGGCAACCGTTCGCCGCGCAATCGTAATGCCATCTTGATCTAGCAAACTCACCAACTGACTATCTGACAATGGTTTCTTGCGGTCTTCGCCGGTAATTAAAATCTGTATCCGCGTTTGTACCGCCGTCGCCGAGGTCGCCTCTTTACCCTCGGTCGTCAGCCCCGTACTAAAAAACCGTTTGAGCTCAAACGTTCCATGCGGCGTCAATATAAATTTTTGTGTCGTCGCACGCGAAATCGTTGATTCATGCATACCAATTTCAGCAGCGATATCTCTAAGTGTCAGAGGACGTACCGCGCCCCAACCTTTAGAAAAAAAAGCTTGTTGATGCGCGACAATCACTTGCGAAACTTTCAAAATTGTTTCAAACCGCTGTGCCACATTACGAATCATCCACCGCGCCTCTTGAAGCTGACCATGCAGGGCCGTGTGTGCGCCACTACGGGGGCTGCCCAACGCCTCAGCGTACATGGCATTGACGCGTAGCTTAGGCATCACCGCCTCGTTCAGCGACACGACCCAGCCTCTTGCTGTTTTACGCACGAGCACATCCGGCACCGCAAAGTCTGCCGCCGGTATGTTCCAGGCACTTGCAGGGCGTGGATTCAGTTTGACAATTAACGCGTGTGCACGCTTGAGCAGCTCTGCCTCACATTGCATCACCTCGCGCAGTTTCAACATATTGCCGGTCGCCAGGACCGCGAGGTGATGCTGACAGATCGTGCGTGCAAGGGCGAGCAGCGCTTGATCTTTGACCGCGACAAGCCGCTCAGGGTCGGCAAACTGTAGCTGTAAATCTAAACACTCGCCAAGGTCACGCGCCCCCACACCCGGCGGATCAAAAGACTGCAACATCTTCAAGGCACAGCGAAAATCATCTTCCTCAAGCCCCAGTGCGGGATCCATCCAGCTCGCAATCTCATCAAGCGGCGAGGCTAAAAGCCCATCATCATTGAGCTCATCAATCAACAGTTCGACGATCGCCGCATCGCGCTGACTCAGGCGCGTCAAGCCTAATTGCTCAAGCAAATATTCCCGAAGGTTGTTTTCACGCGCTGGCTCGGGCCGATCAGTGAAGTCATCATCGCGCGAGCCGCGCGATTCAGCTGAAAACTCGACCCGCTCGCGCTCTGCGGTAGGCGCATAGTCCACATTGGACTCAGGTGTTGCGTCCTGACCACGGTCTGGCGCCTCCGCGCTAATTGCCTCTTGTCCAACCCGCAGGCTCATTGCCCCCGCGCCAGGCTCGTACAATGGCGTGCCCTCTTGCTCTAACAGTGGATTCTCAGCCAAAGCGCGCGCCACTTCAGCCTCAAGATCCAACGTCGAAAGCTGCAACAGCTTGATCGATTGTTGCAGCGCAGGGGTCAAGGTCAGTTGCTGGCCTTGACGAAGCTCGAGAAAATTGCGACTCATAGGTACAATATTTTGCATGATGAATCGATCTAGCACCGCAACACCCCGAAAAGACCCCCCATTGCTGGGCAGCATTTTGTTGCGGCTAGCGCTACCGCGCTTGTTGGCGCGGGTCACAATCATTTTAGCGACTATTGCGCTTGTCGTTTATCTTGCCCAACACATCCTTCTCTCAGGCAAAGCTTGGCTTGAGTTCGGCATCAGAGTCTCTGGTCTATCCGAAATTCTGGGTAAAGCCGTCATTGATGTTGTGATGCAGTATCAAAAATACTTTTGGTGGTTTGTCATCTTTGTCTTAGTCTTGATTGCGATCAACTTTTTACTCGGCTACCTGCGCCAAAGCCTCAAGCGCGGTCGGGCGGCCTTGGTGCCGCTTGGCGACGTACGTAAGCTCTGCGCCCGCTTAAGCCCCCAGGGCCTGGACGTTTTGAATTGGGCCTGGAAAGACCAATCCCACCCAATCACCGTTGGTATTTTGCAAACCACGCTCACCCAAATCGGAAGCGGGCGGGTCCGCAAATTAGCCCTGGCCCGGGCACAACAAGCCGAGTTAACGGCTGCCTTGCAAAACAACCCGCTTGATGAGTCTGCAACAACGCCCCTCGAGCCCGCAGAGCCGCCAAGCAAAACCCCAGGGCAACGTGGTGAACCCTCCATGATGGCCCGTGGCCCAAAACGCCCCTGAGCGGGCGTTCTGCTTGCGTTTCAAGCGATTTTATGTTCGACTAGCAGCTATGAATGCTTTTGCCACAGGCCTCGCCTGCCCCGATACACACAGCTCGACCACACTGGGTCACGGGCAAGTGTTGTCTGGCAATATCGCTTCACAACTGGGGCTGCTATCGCTACTACTAGCGATCGGTTGCCGGGCCTAGTGCCCGTGGCAGTCCGGCAACCAACCGCCACCCTGCAGTCCACTTCCCTCATATATTTTTAGATTTAATCCAAACATTGGCGCGTTACAGCCCTCGATGACCACGGTTGCAAAGCACCCTGGCATCCTTTAAACAGCTTTTAAGGTGAATCATGCTTTCGAATCCAGCCACTAAATACATCCCGTTTAAACCCTTCGAACGCGATTTTTCAGAACGCACTTGGCCCACAAAAAAGATTACCCATCCGCCAGTCTGGATGAGCACCGATCTGCGTGATGGCAATCAATCTCTGATCGAACCCATGAGCGTCGAGCGCAAGTTGCGCTTTTTCGAAATGCTGGTCAAGATCGGCTTTAAAGAAATCGAAGTTGGGTTTCCCTCGGCGTCACAAACCGACTTTGATTTTGTGCGCAAGCTTGTCGACGACAAGCTGATTCCTGACGATGTCACCATCATCGCTTTAACGCAGGCGCGTCCAGAGCTGATTGAGCGCACCGTCGAATCGGCTGCCGGCGCCAAACGCGCCATGATTCATCTTTACAACGCGTGCGCGCCCGGCTTTCGCCGCATTGTTTTCAACATGAACCGTCAAGAAGTTAAACAGGTTGCCGTTGAAGGCACGCAGTGTGTGATGGACTGCATGGCCAAACATCCCGAAACACAGTGGCTGTATGAGTATTCTCCTGAAGTCTTCAGCACCACTGAACCCGACTTCGCACTTGAGGTGTGCAACGCAGTCACTGCTCTGTACAAACCGACGCCCCAGAAAAAAATTATCTATAACTTGCCTGCAACCATCGAGGCCACCACCCCAAACATGTATGCCGATCAAATCGAATACATGCATAACAACCTGAACCAGCGCGATTCAATCATTGTCAGTTTGCATCCGCATAACGACCGCGGCACTGCCGTTGCAGCGGCTGAATTAGGGCTCATGGCCGGCGCAGATCGTGTCGAAGGCTGTTTGTTTGGCAACGGCGAGCGCACAGGTAACGTCGACTTGGTTACCCTGGCCTTAAATCTTTACACGCAAGGCATTCACCCCGGTCTTGATTTTTCGGATATTGACGAAGTACGTCGCTGTGTTGAGTTTTGCAATCAATTGCCCGTGCACCCGCGTCATCCGTATGCTGGTGACTTAGTGTTCACAGCCTTCTCGGGCTCGCATCAAGATGCCATCAAAAAAGGCTTCGCTGTACAAAAGGCCGATGCCATCTGGGAAGTCCCTTACCTGCCCATTGACCCTGCCGATTTGGGTCGCAGCTACGATGCTGTGATTCGCGTCAACAGCCAATCAGGCAAAGGTGGGGTATCTTATTTGCTTGAGCAAGAACATGGCTTGGCTTTGCCCCGCCGCTTGCAAATTGAATTCAGTCGCGCCATTCAACGCGTCACCGATGAAACCGGCCGCGAGGTGACCGCTGAAGCCGTCTACACAATTTTTAATACCGAGTATCTGACACAGACCGAACCCTGGAAACTGATCAAGCACAGCATCACCGGCGACCCCAGTGCAGACGAAGGCAAGCACTTTACGATCGAGGCTGAGTTTGAAGTCGAGGGTAAGCGTCGCGTTCTTAAAGGCGTGGGCGATGGTGCGATTTCTGCGTTTGTCGATTGCCTGGGCATCCCTGTTCGGATTATGGATTATCACGAACACGCTATTGGCACCGGTACAGATACGCGCGCCGCTTGCTATGTTGAAGCGCGCGTTGGCGATAGCCCCACAGGATTTGGCGTCGGAATCGATCGCGATATCGTCACGGCTTCGTTCAAGGCAGTGTTAAGTGGTTTAAACCGGCACATCAAAGCAAACTAAGTCGATCTCGTTTTCACTGAATAACCCGCGAACATGTACAAACTCATCAGCGCCACGCCTAGCCCGTATGCACGCAAAGTCAGAATCCAACTCGCAGAAAAAGGGATTCCGTTCGAGCTCATCACTGAAGTGCCCTGGAACACCGACACCCAAACGCCTCTTTACAATCCGCTTGAGAAGCTCCCAGTTTTAATCTGCGAAGATGGCTCAAGCGTGTTTGAATCGCGCTATATCAACGAGTGGATCGAATACAAGCATCCAACCCCGCCACTGTTTCCAAAAGATGTCGATGGGATTTTGGCCGTCAAGCGTTTTGAGGTCATCGTCGATGGTGCCTGTGACGCGCTGGTACTCATGTTCTTTGAAATTGCGCGAGATAAAGACAAACAAAGTCAGCCCTGGTTTGAGCGTCAACAACGCAAGGTAGACGGCGCCTTAAGATATCTATCAGAGTCGATTGGTACCAAAGAGTTTTGTCACGCAAACACCTTTAGCCTGGCTGACATTGCAGCCGGAACGCTCTTGCGGTATCTAACAGTTCGGTGGCCGGCTAAACCGTGGCGCGACCAATATCCCAACTTGGCCGCCTACTCAGATCGCCTCGAGCTGCGGCCGTCTTTTAAAAACAGTGTGCCCGTGCCGCAAGTGATCCGAGATCGCGTCGCCTAACACCGCTAGGCACCTTCACAGGAACACGTTTTGTTTTCTAACATTGAACGGCCGGCTGCACCGCCCGCACGTCTACCAAAAGTCTTCGCTGATCTTTCTACAACGATCCTCGCCAACGGGCTGATTGGTTTTATTTTTGCGGCCACCGGGCCCTTCGCTGTGATTCTGTCTGTCGGAACGCGGGGCGGGCTGACATCGGCTGAACTTGCTTCGTGGGTGTTTGGTGTTTTTGTTGTGAATGGCCTGCTCTCGCTTTTTATGAGCTGGCGCTATCAAATGCCACTCGCCTTCGGCTGGACAATTCCGGGTACTGTTTTAGTGGGGCCCGCTTTACAACACTTACCTTTTT
>CALQNE010000092.1 GCA_943331855.1 Bordetella parapertussis | reverse complement strand
CGCAATCCACACTCAGCCAAACACACGCCTGGCGGCTCGTCCAGCGGCTCGGCAGCCGCGGTCGGCGCCAGCATGGTACCTCTGGCTTTAAGCACCCAGACTGCGGGCTCGATTGTGCGACCAGCCTCGTATTGTGGGGTAGTCGGCTTTAAGGCGAGCCATGGCTTGATTGATATTGCAGGCGTCAAGACCATGGCCCCTACCCTTGACACGCTCGGCATGCATACACGAAGCGTCGAAGACGTTGCCTTGGCACTCTCGTTACTTTCAGATTGGTCGGGACTGGCCTCCTTCGAAAAAGGTCTCTCAAGCACCATGGTGGTCGGGCGTTGTGAAGATCCTTATTGGTCGTTAGCTGAGCCAGCAACACGACAGGCAATGGATTTGGTGCAAGAACGGCTCGAGCGCGCTGGCGTCAAGGTCATCAAGATCAAACTACCTCCTTCATTCGATAAGCTAGGTGCCGCACTCGATACCATTAGTGACGTTGAAGGACTTGCCTCGCTTGCTCGTGAACTAAAGCATCATCGCGACGGTTTATCTTCAGGCGTTCTAGGAAAATTAGAACGCGCACAAAATATTTCACGGGAAACCTACGAAGAAGCTACCCGACTGGGTCGTGCGTGCAGTGAGCAAAGTTCAGCACTGTATGCGGGCGTTACTTGCCTGCTCACTCCAAGCGCGCCTGGCTATGCTCCCTTGCTTGAAGCCAAGGATCCTGGAGATTCTTGTTTCAGCAAACTCTGGACTATTTTAGGAATGCCCAGTGTCAATATCCCAATTCCGTTACCGGGCCCGCTTCCGATCGGACTTGAAATTATTTGCCCTAAAGGCCAAGATACTCTTGCACTGCAAACAGCGCAGCGTATTGAAAATATTATTAAGTAGAAATCTTATTCCATAAAATTATTTTTAAAAAACGAGCCCAATATGCTGAACAATCGAAGCAAACTTAGACAAATACTATTCGGTCTGCTCACCATCTTGAGCCTGAACCAAGCCTGGGCCCAGCTGCCTTATCCAGACAAGACCGTACGGATGGTCGTCCCCTACCCAACAAGCGGGGGTGCCGACATCCTTGCGCGCGCAATCGGACAAAAACTGACCTTGAATTGGGGGCAAACCGTAGTCATCGAAAATAAAGCCGGTGCTGGGGGTTCGATCGGCACGGACATGGTTTCAAAAGCCGCCGCCGATGGCTACACGCTACTGATGGCCTCACCCAGCCACGCGATTAATGGTGCGCTTTATAAAAATCTCGCCTTTGATCCAGAAAAAAACTTTAAAGGTGTAGTGTTGGCGGCATCCGGACCACTCGTCCTCGTGGTCAGCAGCACTAGTCCGATTAACTCTGTCAAAGAATTTATTGCGCTGGCACGTGCCAAACCGGGTTCCATTAACTACGCTTCGGCGGGCGTCGGGAGCTCACCACATTTAGCAGGTGAGTTATTTGCGTTGATGGCCAAGATAGAAATGACGCATATCGCTTACAAGGGTACGGGCCCGGCGTTAACCGACCTGATGGGTGGGCAAGTACAAGCTTTTTTTGGTCCAGTACCCGCACTGATTGAACATATCAAAAATGGTCGCCTCAAAGCACTCGGGGTGACCACACCACAGGCGTTTTCTGCCATTCCCTCTGTGCCACCGATTGCAAATGAAATCGAAGGTTACTCAGTCTTGCAATGGTGGGGAATCGTCACGCCGACCGGCACCCCTGCTGCAGTGATTGCCAAAGTGAATCGGGACATTGCTGCCGTTTTGCAGGCTGACGATATGAAGAAACAGCTCGCTGCCATGGGCGCTGAACCAGGCGGCCAATCACCCGAACAATTTGATGCGTTGATTCGCGAAGAAGTCGTCAAATGGACCGAGGTCATCAACAAAGCAAAGTTAAAAGCTGAGTAGATTTTTGTTAAAGACAACCTGATTACAACAATACAGACTGAGTCAACATGGGCACGACAGAAGCACTCGCATCTTTCATCACAACTTTTGATGGAACAAAAATTCCTGAACCCGTCCGCGCAATTGCCGTGCGCAGTCTCGTAAACTGGGCAGGCTGCGCCTTAGGCGGCGCTCGTCATCCTGCCTTACTGAACGCGATGAGCGCAATGCGCCCTTTTATCGGTGCGCCACAGGCAAGTGTCATTGGTCGAAACGAACGCGTCGACGCGCTCAATGCCGCCTTGTTTAACGGCATCAGTTCGCATGTCCTCGATTTCGACGATACGCACATGGCAACGCTGGTACACCCGAGCGGCCCGGTACTATCGGCCCTCTTGGCTTTAGCTGAGTATCACCCGATCGACGGCAACACCTTTGTCGAGGCGATCATCTTCGGTATCGAAGTTGAATGTCGAATCGCGCTGGGCGTATGTCCTGCTCATTACGATATCGGCTGGCATGTTACGGGTACGGTCGGTGGCTTCGGTGCGGCCGCGGCAGTCGGTCGCGCACTCAAGCTCGATACGCAACAAATGACGTGGGCGCTTGGCATCGCAGCAACACAGGCGGCTGGCTTGCGCGAGGTCTTTGGCACAATGTGCAAAAGCCTACACCCCGGACGCGCCGCACAAAGCGGCCTGAGCGCAGCCCTCATGGCTCAAACAGGCTTCACCAGTTCATTGCGCGCCATCGAGGCCCCACGCGGCTTTGCTCACGTGTTATCCGCTGAACAACATTTTGAAAAAATGACTGAAGGCTTAGGTACGGTGTGGCATACCCTCGAAAATAGTTTCAAACCCTATGCCTGCGGCCTCGTGATTCATCCGATTATCGATGGCTGCCTGACCTTGCGTCAGCAATACCAATTTAGTTCAGACGATGTCGTGCAGATTGATTTGAAGGTACACCCCCTGGTGCTAGAGCTCACCGGCAAAAGTGCACCCACGACCGGTCTAGAAGGAAAATTCAGCGTGCAGCACTCTGCTGCGATCGTGACGCACGAGGGAAAAAGTCAGGCAAGACAATACTCAGATGTCGCCGTACAAAATCCGGACGTTACAGCGCTGCGTACAAAAGTACAGGTTGCGATTGAACCTGGTCTTCGGGTGGATGAGGCCAAAGTGACTATCACTTTAAAGGATGGACGCACTTTAAGCCATCATGTCGTTCACGCACTAGGTAGTATCGAACGACCCATGAACGATGAGCAAGTCGATGCAAAATTTATGGATTTAGCATCAGCGGTCATGACGCTGGATCAAGCAACCCAGGCACTGGCCGCTTGTCGTGCGGTCGGTCAAGTACCAGATGCTGGCGCCGTTGGTCGCGCCTTGAGCGTATTACTTTAAGGAGCAGATTTGTGAATCAAGCAGCAACGAGTACTGTCTATGATGTGGTTGTTATTGGTGGCGGTAACGCCGCTTTGTGTGCAGCAATTTCGGCGCAAGAAGCGGGCGGCAATGTCTTGGTGCTCGAACGCGCACCACACGAACACCGCGGCGGAAACTCTGCTTACACCGGTGGCGCCTTTAGAATCGCCTATGATGGCGCAGATGATTTGGTTAAATTAATGCCAGATCTGCATCCTGAAGAATTACGTAATAGCGACTTTGGCACTTACTCCAAAGATCAGTTTTATGACGAAGTGATCGCTATGAGTGGGTATCGTGCAGATGCAGACGTCTTGCATACCGTCGTGCAAGAAAGTCTGCCAACGATGCTTTGGATGACACAGCACGGCGTTCGCTTTGTTCCGCTCTATGGCAGGCAAGCCTTTAAAGTCGATGGCAAACATAAATTCTGGGGTGGCTTAACGGTCGAAGTCTCAGGTGGTGGCCTAGGGTTAATGCAAACCCTATACAAATATGCCGAAAAATCAGGCATTCATTTACGCTATGCCATGCGAGCCGTTGGCTTAACGCGCACGGATCAGGGTTGGACGATCGACGTTGAAACCGAAGGTACCCAACAACATATTTCAACCAAGACAGTCGTCATGGCGACCGGCGGCTTTCATGCCAACTTAAAATGGCGCTCAATGTACCTGGGCCCCAACTGGGATATGGCCAAGGTGAGAGGCTCACGCTACAACACGGGCGACGGCATCGACATGGCGATCAATGTAGGCGGTGTGGCACATGGCCACTGGACCGGTTGTCATGCCGTCTTTTACGATTTAAATGCACCGCCCTACGGTGATATCAATTTATTGAATCAGCAAAAAAACTACTTCTCACTGGGGATTGTCGTTAACGCTGAAGGTCAACGCTTTGTAGACGAAGGAAGCGATTTTCGAAATTACACCTACTCAGGTATGGGCGCCAAGGTGCTCACCCAGCCGGGAGCGCTCGCCTGGCAAATCTTCGATGCCAAAACTTCAAGCTTGTTGCCCGATGAATATCGCGTCAAACACGCCACGCGCTATACCTCGGACACCTTAGAAGGTTTAATCGCGCAGTTTGAAGGCATTAATAAAAAAGCGGTGCTGCAAACAATTTCTGCTTTCAATCAATCCGTTGACCAAACAACCCCTTTTAATCCTGCCGTGCTAGACGGACGTGGCACTAAGGGACTTGCTATTCCAAAATCAAACTGGGCACAGCCGTTGGACACCGGTCCCTTCGTAGCCTATGCCGTCACCTGTGGCATCACCTGCACCTATGGTGGCGTCAAAATCAACCCGACGGGACAAGTCCTGGACGAATTCGATCAACCCATTGCAGGCCTTTACGCGGCGGGTGAAATGGTGGGAGGCCTGTACTACACTAAATATGCAGGTGGGGCGGGGCTCACTGCCGGCTCAGTGCTAGGTCGAATCTCAGGAGAACATGCTGCGCATTTGGCCAAAAACAACATATAAAATTGATTCACGCAGGTTAATTCAAATAAAAAGAGAGACTATTTATGTATCCGATCATGCAGACCGTTCTTGCCGTGCTGCTGGGCTTGCTGATGCCCATGAGTGTCTGGGCTCAAGCTACAGACTACCCTACTAAACCGATTCGCTTAGTAGCGCCTTTTGCAGTCGGAGGAAGCATTGATATTTTGGCTCGGACCGTCGCAGATACACTTTCGAAAGCAACCAATCAACCGGTAATCGTTGAGAATCGCGCAGGCGCGAGCGGCAACATTGGTATGGAAATCGTTTCAAAAGCAAACGCTGATGGCTATACGCTTTTATTTGCCAGCACAAATCTGACGCTCAACCCTGCTGTTTATCCAAAGGTCCCTTTCGATCCGATCAAGGATTTTGTTGCAGTGACCAATGTCGCATACGCACCAATGATTCTGATCACCCGGCCAGACTTTGGTGGTGATTCACTTCAATCACTGATCCAGTATGGCAAAAGCAATCCAGGCAAACTCAATTTTTCAAGCAGTGGTGCAGGCGGCGCACCTCACCTTGCAGGTGAAATGTTTCAAATCCTCACCAACATCAAAATGACACACATCCCCTATGCGGGTGCTGCGCCAGCCATTACAGATATCGTCTCAGGTCAAGTGCAAATGACCTTTACTACTTATATCTCTGCGCAGGCCATGCTGAACTCGGGCCGGGTCCGTGGTTTAGCTGTCGCGAGCCTAGAGCGTTTAGTCGCCTTACCAAACATTCCAACGTTTAAAGAACAAGGCTTTGACGGGATGGAGTTTGGCACGATGTTTGGCTTACTGGCACCTGCCGGTACTTCTCCTGCGATCGTTAATCGCCTTTATCAGCTGATCAAAACTGCTTCTATCAACCCAGCCTTTCAAGAAAATATCGTTAAGCAAGGCGGCTACATGGTGGTCAATACGCCCGCCGAGTATGACAAATATATAAAAGACGATGTTGCGAAGTGGGATACCTTTATTAAGAAAATCGGTGGCGTGAGTCAGAACTAACGAATTAAAAAGAGACCATTTACAGCGCCTTGAGGTCACGATTGGTCAAGTAAACGATGCCAGTGCAGCGGGGCACGCCTTGATCGTATCTCGCCGCGACACCATATGATGCAAATAAAGAGGATACATTTATGACAAAGACAAAAGCATTGCGCGACGCAATCTACAAACAAGAAATACTCGTTCTGCCAGGCGTGTTCGACGGCTTCAGCACTAGACTGGTAGAGCACTTTGGCTATCAAAGCGCTTTCATCACCGGCAGTGGAATCAGTGAATCACGACTGGGGCAAGTCGATGTCGGCATCATGGGGCTAGAAGAAAACGTAGCCGGCGCACGCGCGCTGGTTGCCTGCTCAGAATTGGCCTTGCTCGCCGATGGAGACACCGGCTACGGTAACGCTGTTAATGCCTATTACACCATCCGAGGCTTTGAACAGGCCGGTGTGTCGGGCGTCATGCTCGAAGATCAAGTTTGGCCAAAACGTTGTGGTCACATGCGCGGTAAAGAGGTGATTGCGCAGGAAGAAATGGTCGAAAAACTTCACGCGGCCTGTGAAGCTCGTCGCGACCCAGATTTCATCATCAAATCGCGCACCGACACACTCGCCACCCATGGTATCGATGAAGTAATACGTCGTCTCAATGCGTACGCTGAAGCCGGCGCCGATTTGCTTTTTGCGGATGCGCTTCTAGACGCAGAGCAGATTCGCTTGGTCGCAAAAAACGTGCCAAAACCTTTATGTGTCAATATGGGGTTCGGAATCAGACAACGTTCGACTACGCCGCTGCTCTCGGCCGCTCAACTGCAGGACTTAGGCGTCGCTGTGGTCATTTACCCCCGATTGCTCACAGCTTGTGCGCTAGCCGGCATGAAATTAGGCTTGCAATTGCTCGGAGACTCACTCGCAAGCGGCAAAGTCGTGGACCGACCAGATGCCGCTTTCAGCTTTGAAGAACTCAACGAAGTCATGGGCATGCAACACATTCAGTCACTAGAGTCTAAATTCTTAACTGACGCACAAAAAAAAGCGAAGTATGGCAACGAGCACGTTGCGCCTGTCAACCTGAACGGGACAAAATGATGAAAGGAATAGAGAAAAATGCTCTCCCAGCAGGAGCAGTAGATTGTCATGCCCACGTGATCATGAAAAATGTTGCACTCGTTGCCGAACGACATTCTGCCCCTGCCCGAGATTGCGATGTCCAAGAGTATCTGCAAATACTAGATACGCATGGCGTCACCTACGGACTGCTGACTGCCCCGAGTTTTTATGGGCCAAATAATGAGGTGTTGCTCAACGCACTAAAAATCGCGAATGGGCGCTTGCGCGGGACAGCGATCGTAGAGCCGACAATTACTGAAACTGAACTGGCAAAACTACAAGCCGCAGGTATCTGTGGATTGCGATTGAACTGGATACGCCGCGAAAAAATTCCTGATATCACCTCTGAGCCATACACAGCCCTGCTCGCGAAAGCTCGCGATGCTGGGCTGCATATCGAGGTCTACCTCGAGGGTGAACATTTAGCGCCGGTACTCAAGGCCATCAACCGCAGTGGCGCAAAGGCTGTCATCGACCACTTCGGCCACCCCCCCGGACCAGATGCCTCAAACAGTCAGGGTTTTATTGCTCTACTGGACTCGATTGATCAAGGCAACACTTGGGTGAAACTGTCCGCGCCCTATCGCTTGCGAAATGCGACCCCAAATGAATTGATTAAAAAAATAATTAACCATGGAAACGGCGAGCGTGCAGTTTGGGCCACCGATTGGCCTTGGGTTGGCTTTGAGAACAAGTTGTCTTATGATCAGTGCGTCGCTTGGGTGTTCGACTGGATTGCTGATGAACGCATTCGCAACAACATTTTAGTCAACACACCTCAAACCTTGTTTGGATTTAATGGCAGCACATAGACGAAAATCTAAGCTAAGGTGACTCATTTGATTAGAACAAGCAGTGACTGGAGATACTATGATTAATAAATATAAAGTCTTAGGTGCATCGCTTTTATTAGCCTTTGCAAAACTATCATCGGCCAATGATGTCACAACTCTAATCATTCCCACCGGGCCCGGTGGGGGCACCGACACCTTATTTCGAGCGATTGCACGTTATGCAGAGCCTCACCTTAAGTCTACGATCGTCGTTAAAAATGCTGGGGGTGCAGGAGGATCGATAGGGGTCACACAACTGACAAGAGCCAATCCTGATGGCAACACGCTAGCTGGCGTGTGGATGGGGCCGATTACAACTGTTCCCCACACAATCAAAGTCTCGTATGCACTCAACGATTACATACCAGTTTTGTTTGTGGATAGCGCCCCCTATGTCATGTGCGTTCGCCCAGATTTTCCTGCACAAACGGGCAAAGAATTTTTAGATCGACTGAAGGCAAATCCAAATACATACAGCTATGGAACGGATGGAGTCGCCGGGCCGGCTCAATTAGCCTCTGAACTTATTTTCCGAGAGTACGGAGTGAAAGCGCGCGACATCCCATATCGAGCTGCCGGAGAAACGATGCCAGCGTTGCTCGGCGGAGTGATTGACATCTATGTAGGATCTGTACCGCCGGCTGTCGCGATGGAAAAAGCCGGCACAGCAAAATGCTTGCTCGTGACCTCGGCTAAAAAATCTGCGTCTCTGCCTAAAGCGACCAGCCTAGATGAGTTAGGCATGGCCGACAAAGAATTGCTGCTTTGGCACGGCCTCATCGCTCCGCCAGGCACACCGCCAGCCGTGATACTCAAAATACAAGATGCGTTTGAAAAAGCAGTGAATACGCCAGAGATTGTTGAGTTTTTTAAAACTGCGGGCGTAGAGAAATCAATTCTAAAAAGCGATGCCTTTGCTGCACATATTAAGAAAGAATACGATAAGCTCGGAAAACTGATTAAAGAACTAGGTCTGCAATGAAAAGCTCTATTTGAATACTTAATCGCGAGTGTCGATCCTCGCGATTAAGCTTTTTACACGACAGTGATATCGTGATCACCTCACAAATAAATGATGAAAAAAATTACCGCTGGTGCGATCTCTCGAAATTATTTCAACATGCCCTTCTGGATCGCAGCCCATCAAGGCATGTTCAAAGACGAGGGGCTTGAGGTCACGATTGATCTGCACGAACCCATCGATGAGGTTTGGCGCCGCCTGCAGGATGGGCGCATGGATATTGCCCTGGGCGTCACTGAGCACATTATTCTAGATAGCGAAGGCGGCGGTCACTTAGAAATTATTGGCGGCAACGTCAACCGCCTACCCTTTTCAATGATCTCGGGCAAAGATGTGAAGTCTTTTTCAGATCTACGAGGAAAAACAATCGGCGTCTCGTCCATTGATGCAGGAAGCTCTTCATTGGTCATGAAACTGATGGCTGCACACGGTTTACATTACCCGCAAGACTATAAGATCGTTGCCTGCGGGCCCATCTTGGCGCGTTGGGAAAAACTACAAAACGGTGAGATCGATGCGGGGCTACAAGGCGCTCCGCTCAATTACATCGCAGTAGATCAAGGCTTTCACTCTTTGTGTGAGCCACGCGACGAGTTTCCGTGGTTTCAATTCACGTCCCTAAATATCGATAGTCGCTGGGCGCAAAAGAATCACGATACGGTGATTCGCTTCATGCGCGCCTTCATTCGTGCACACGAATGGTTCTATGCAAACAAAGAAGGCTGTCGAAAAATTGCGATGATCGAAACCGGTATCACAGCCGACTACGCCGATCGTGCCTGGGATGAATACACCTCAAGCGAGATTTTCCCGCGCAATGCGCAAGCGAATCCCGAATCCATTCAAGCCTTAATTGATATCAGCGCACTCTTACGCGCCATCCCCAAGCGAGCACATACAGAAGCGAAGTCTTACATCAATCACAGTTATCTTGATGAAGCCCGTCGGTCACTGTCGTAGTCGTTTGCCTGAAAGTGTTATTGCTTCATGATCTCAGGGTGCTGGGCTAAGAAACTTTCCCAGCGACGCGATTCAGCAGCGATATATTTGGCGTAGGCCTCAGCGGCTAAGTCACCCGGCTGAGCACCTGAATCAATAATGCTTTTACGATAGGCTTCCGTGCGCAAGCCCTGACTCAGTGCCGCCGAGAGTTTGTTGACCACACCAACCGGTGTACCGACTGGCGTGACCAAACCAAAAACTGACAAAATCGTCGAACCCGGAAAACCGCTTTGAACCATGGTTGGAATCGTCGCCGCCGCAGCCCAAGGCTCGACCGAGGTGACCGCCAAGGCTTTCAACTTACCCGCCTGTGCGTTGCTTAAGCCATTGCCCAAGTTATCAAACATCACCGTGATACGTCCCGCTAACAAATCTAACTGAGCGCCATTCGTACCTTTATATTGAATATGTGCAAGCGGCGTCTGCGCCTCGGCCTCGAGTAACGCCCCCGCAAGATGACTGACCGTGCCCACGCCGGCTGAACCATAATTCAAGGTGTTTGGATTTTTTTTAGCGTAAGCAATTAACTCTTGTACAGAGTTTGCTGGGATTGAAGGGTGAACCACCAGGACATTCGGGGCGCTCGCGATCAACCCGATCGCGGTGAAATCACGTTCAAGGTTGTAGCCTACTTTTTTATTCGCAATCGGCGTGATAATGTCAGACACGACATGGGCGAGCAAGGTATAGCCATCAGCGACTGCGCCCGCAACAGCAGTGGCTGCGATCGCCCCACTCGCCCCAGGCTTATTCTCGACCACAACTTGCTGGCCAAGCACATCAGACAAGCCACGCGCGGCAACACGAGCGTAAAGATCGGTTGGCCCGCCAGGTACGAAGCCCACAACGATTTTGATTGGGCGATCGGGATAATTTGCCGCGTCGCGTGCTTGGGCAAACGCCGTACCCACTGCGCACAGCGCCACAAAAAAAATCACGCTCTTAACAGCGTGTGCCGTTTGAAGCGTGAAGTTTTTAATTCCTGTTGCATAAGTTGTATGCATCATCATTCGCTAACCGCCTTCAATTCTAGGTATAAAAAATACCTCAGAGCCTGGCTTGACGGGTTGGGTGTAATCCACCTCGTGAATCACACCATCAATCGCGATTGAGGTTTCTTCTTCGAGTGTCTCGCCCAAACCAGGAAATAAGTCATTCATGGCGCGTATCACGCCACGAATGGTTTTTGCCTGAACCTCAAACTCTCTGATGCTATCGGTGTAACGCCTGCTAAAGCCGGCGGTGAACGTCACCTTAACGGCTTTAACAGGAGTCGCTGCAACTTCAGCCTGCATCAATCGCGGCCAAGACTTTGGGTGGTGACATCGGCAAGTCAGTCATTCTTCGACCGATCGCATTCTCGATTGCATTTGCAATCGCAGCCATCGGAGGAACAATGTTGGCCTCGCCCACGCCTTTCACACCGAAAGGATGACTTGGATTAGGAACTTCAACCAAGACAGCTTCAATCATTGGCAAGTCTGAAGCGACCGGGATACGGTAGTCTAAGAAGCCTGCATTTGAAAGGCGACCCTTGCTGTCGTAGATGTATTCTTCATTCAAGGCCCAACCGATACCCTGTACGACACCACCAACGATCTGCCCCGCACAATAATCACGATGAATCGCACGGCCAACGTCTTGTGCTGCCACAAACTGCAGAATCTTGACAGCACCAGTTTCGGGATCAACCTCGACGTCGACAAACTGTGTCGAAAAGCCTGGAGCCTGACCACCTGCATTGGTTGAAGCTTCGTAACCAATCGGACCGCCCGTCACTGCGCGCTTACCTGCAATCGCTTTCAATGAGAGCGGTTCAAAATTGCCGACGCTCTTGTCAATAGGCTTGGCATAGCCGTCGGACCACACAACGTTTTTGATATCGGTATCCCACATCAACGATGCGCGCAAACGCAAGTCTTCGATCACTTTGTTGCAGGCCTCAACGACTGCAATACCTGTTG
>CALQNE010000091.1 GCA_943331855.1 Bordetella parapertussis | reverse complement strand
TTGCGAAATAACCCTGACTTGCACGTCTTGCACATCTGGAAACGCTTCGATTGGTAGATTGTTGATTGCGTAGCCACCAAAACCAATTAAGGCCGCGACCAACAGCAAAACAAACATCCGCTGGGTCAACGCAAAAACAATCAAACGATCGATCATTGTTTTTCGCCAAGGCTAGCTAAAAACTCGGCTTCGAGAAGCAAGGCACCTTTGATGACCACGCGTTCACCGCCACTGAGCCCTTCGCCAATGTAACTAAAGTCGACGCCGCGTTTGATGGGTTTAACGCGCTGGAATGCAAAATCACCAGGTGATTTTTCGACAAAGACATAGGCATAAAGGCCGCGCGTAATTAAGGCGCGATTCGGTACCCGCACGCCTTGACCGCTCGTTTGAAGCACCGCAGCACGTACAAACATTTCTGGCAGCAATTTTCCTTCAGGATTATTCACGCGGGCTAAAACATTTGCGCGACGCGTATTTGGGTTGATCGTTTGCCCCAGTTGAATAATTTTTCCGCTAAAGGTGTCGTCAGGATATGCATCGCTTTGGATGGAGACCTCGCTGCCAAGTTTGATTTTGCCGAGAAAGGCTTCTGGTAAATCGATGCTGACCCAAAGGCGCTGAGGGTCCGTTACAACAAATAATGGAGCTGCCAGACTTGGGTTCACTTCAAGCGCCGGGCTTGCGGTTCGTTCAGTCACAACGCCGGCTAACGGGCTCGCCAAAATCACTTGTTGGCCGATGATTTTGAAGCCATGGGGATTCAGGTTCTTGATACGTTGCTCTGCGCGCGCAGTCTCAGCCTGAGCTTGCGCATGTTCAGCCTGTATCACCTCCCAGTCTCGCGTCGAAATAGCTTCGCCAGGCACCAAGTCTTTTGCGCGTTTGACAGCGAGTTGTTTACGCTTTTCGTCTGCACGCGCTTTATTGAGGTCAGCATAGGCAGTACCAAAATCGGGCGAATCGATAATCGCTAAGACTTGTCCTGCTTTGACGACATCACCCGGCGCCGCTTTGAGCTCAAGAATGCGACCCGTAAACCCAACGCCGATCCGGGCAGTGACATCTTCATCGTAGACAATGCGCGCGCTCAGTTGCTCAGAGATGGGAATGGGGGCAAGAGGTAGACTTTGTGTCTCGAGCATCGATAATTGCGATGCACCTGCCACGAAGCGAATGTGGCCAGTTAGCTCTGCCTGCGCTTGTTGTGCGGCAGCGGCTGGTGTTGGTATGTGAACCATTTTGGAAGGCTGAATACTACGCCATACAGCTATCGCTCCGATTAAGAGCAGCAAGAGCACAACGCCAATCCACTTTTTTGTCTTGCGATCCGGCATACGTATCAAAACAGTTACCCCTTTGAGTCCCGCGAATTCTACAGAGCCACACCCTGTTCTAGGGTTACGATTTTGTAATGTTTCGAGAGGTGGAGATCTGCCTAGCAATTGGTGCGGCGCAGCATAAGGTGACTGTTGCGTCATCCCCAGGCTTCAAGGGCTTAAGTTCTTTACCCCAGCGGTCCAAGTTCGATGTTTGTTGTGAAGCTTAAATACAACGATAATCAAGTGCAGTGGGTCAAATCAAAAACTACAGGGGACACAACACCATGCATTCAAACTCGATTTTCTTGAAGTTGCTTCTTTGTTGTAGCGTCCTTCTTTCATACGGGAGTTCTGCAACAGCGCAATCGACGAATGCCAAGGCCATCACAATTGTTGTCCCTTACGCGACGGGTGGCGCCACTGACGTTGTTGCCAGGATGGTCGCTCAGCAACTGGGTTCGCGACTCGGTACTCCCGTCATTGTCGAAAATCGGCAGGGTGGTGGTGGGGTGGTTGGTTGGAACAGTGCTGCGCGCTCAGCACCCGATGGCAACACCTTGTTGGCGATGGAAATGTCGTATTCGATTTCGGCTGGATTGACGCCAAACTTACCCTATGACCCTAGAACCGCCTTCATCCCGATCAATATTGCCGTTTCGGTTGGACATGTTTTGGTGATTAACCCCGCCGTTCCAGCAAAAAATATTAAAGAATTGATTGCGTTGGCAAAGGCTGACCCGGGCAAATTAAATTTTGGCTCAGGTGGCACAGGCACGAATACCCATCTAGGGGGCGAGTTATTGAAAGCCAAGTTGGGTATCTCAATGACGCATGTACCTTATCGTGGCGCGGGTGCTGTGCTTGCAGATCTGATGGCAGGACAAGTACAGGTGTTAGTTAGCGCTGTATCAACCACCTTGCCGTTAGTTCAGGCCGGTAAGTTGCGCCCCTTGATGATGCTGTCGGATAAGCGCTCGGATGTACTCCCTGATGTGCCGACGGCATCCGAAGAAGGGTTCGAAGGGCTTGAAATGAATTACTGGGTGGGATTTGCAGCGCCGAAGGGCACGCCCCAGGCGATTGTGAACAAATTAAATCAGGACATTAACGCTGGCTTAATGACGCCCGAGTCACAAAAGCGCTTAAAAGACATGGCATTTGTGCCAGTGGCGAACACACCCGCGCAGGCAGCTCAGCTGCTCGACGCTGAAATCACGCGCTGGTCAGCATTGATCAAGCAACAGGGTATTCAGCCCGAATAAGCCCAGTTATAGATCTTTTGTAACGAGCCGCCCATGAGTTGGGCGCGTTCTGTGTCACTGAGCCGATCGGTCAGGGTGAACGCTTCAACGCCCTGTTTGTATGTCAATAGTTCAACGGCTCGCGTCCAGTCGGTACCCCACATACAGCGCTCGAAGCCATAGGCATCAAAAATACGTGCAAGCGGATCCCAGATATCTTTATACGGAAATTTTTCATGTGAGAGCGTGCAGGCTCCACTGATTTTAATGACGACGTTGTCGTGTTTGGCCAAGGCCAGTACCGTGGGCAGTTCGCCAAAAGGATTTGCAGGGGTAGGTGGCTCAAAAGGTTGTTGTAAGCCCAGATGGTCGATTACCAGTCGCGTGTTTGGATTGCGCGCTGCAAGTTCTTTGGCTTGCGCCAGGCGTCCCCAGCACAGTAGATTGACAGGAAGCGAGTGCCGCGCCGCGGCCGCGAGTACGCGATTAATGCCAGGGTCCGCTGCATCTTCAGAGACGCCTCGATTGAGCATGATCCGAATCGCGACGGTACCCTGCATGGCCGCCCAGGCATCGATCGTATCGACGACAGCAGGATCTGACGGATCGACGGGTCGGATCACACGAAAGCGTTTGGGATACTTCGCAAAGACTTCAAGTGCATAGCTTGGATCAAACTGATACATGGTGAAGACAGACACCAAAATTGCAGCGTCAACACCCACGGCATCCATGGCAGCGATCATGTCGTCACCCGTGACTGCAGCGGGCCCGTGAAGGGCTGCAGCCCAGGGGCGACCTGGATGGTTATGTTCGTAAGCGTGAACTTGGGCGTCAATCTTAATCATGTTGAAGGTCTCTGCTTTTAGACTTGTTTAGATGAGCCCGAGCTCAAGCGCTTTAATTTGCAGGGCAACGTAGTGCGAATAAATTCGACTTTGTGCCAGCGAGCCGCCCATAAACCATAAACCCGGTTGAGGCGTGCGAGTCCACATGTTTGCGAGTTCGCCATTTGGGCCAACGCCCCAAACTTGTCCGACTCGATCAGCAATTTCGTCGCCCATCAGGCGACGCACTACTTCTTGCTGCGGGTGGTAACCCGTTGCGAGTACGAGTAGGTCAGCCTTCTTGACGGTGCCATCTTTCATGAGCGCACCTTCAGGGACGAACTTTTCGATGTCGTCGAACTGCATGAGACCAATTTCTTTCTCGATGATCAGATCAGAGCAGCCTGCATTCAGATAATAGCCACCGCCACGGCGACGATATTTCATTTGGTGACCTGTTTCATCTTCACCGAGGTCGTATCTGAAGCCTCGCGCTTTAAGCGCTGCGATTAAATCTTTGTCCAGGCCAACCATTCGTTTGGTCGCGGCTTGATAAGCGCGAATGAGTAAGGGGTACGTTGTGGCCGTTGCAATAAGATCGCAGTCTTCAAGCGATGGGCCTTCTTCATAGAGCGCGTAGTTAAGCTTGGCGCTGGGGTCAATACTCACGACCGTCGTTGAGCCACGTTGGATGATGGTCGTGTCGACCTGGTTGCTATATAAGTCTTGAGCAATGTCGTGGCCGCTGTTGCCGGTACCAAGGACCAGGGCTTTTTTACCGCTCCAGGGTGCACCATTTTTGAAACCATGCGAGTGAAACACGTCACCCGCGAAATCTTTCAACCCTGGCAAGTCTGGAATGCGCGCGATCCCGCTTGTTCCGTTTGAAAAGATGACGTGATGAGGATGCATGACGCGTTCACTGCCATCTGCGCGCTTAAGCGTGACAGTCCAGCGTTTGGTGGCAGGGTCATAGCTGCCTTTCGTGAACTCGGTGCCCGACCAGCAATTTAATTGCATGGCTTCGGCATACATTTCAAGCCAGTTTCCTAACATATCCTTCGGAATGTATTTGGGCCACGAGGGCGGGAAGGGCATATAAGGCAGATGGTTCACATGTATCTGGTTGTGCAAGGCTAACGAGTGATAACGCACGCGCCAGTTATCACCAATACGCGGATACTTGTCGACCACCAAGGTATCGATTTCTTGTTGTTTCAGTCGCGCGGCAACCGCTAGCCCGTTCTGGCCAGCACCGACCACGATGACGACTGGATCACGATCTTCAAAGGCGCGCTCGCGCGTGCGCTGATCTAACCAATTGGCGCCGCCAAAATTACGTGAATAGGCATCACCGCTTGGACGATTCAGACCAATTTTTTCTTCATAGCCTTTGAGCTCATCCAGCGTAGTCAAAAGCACCCAGGCTTGCTCGGGGTTGCTAGCCAGTAAGCGCAAAACGCCATGACCACGGCCAACAGCGGTTTCAAATCTAAAAATGGCTTCAATGACTGGGATGCCGACTCGGGTGACATTGCGTGGTGCGGCGCGTGATTCGGCGATCGCAAAGTTTTTGGCTTGTACTTTCGCTTGCACGCTTGTCAGAAACTCAGTGATCTCTTTAGCACCGGCAGCGGGACGCAGCGTCCATGAGAACGCCAAAATATCTCGATAATGACATTCGGGGGCGAACAATGCAGCCAGACCCGTTGCGTTGCCCGAGCTTAGCTGTGATTCGAAGCGGTTGAGCCACTTGGTGGTCGCAGCTTGCAGGTCAGCCGGTGAGGAAAGGGCGGGCGAAATCTGAGTCGTGTCATTCATGTTTTTGTCTCGTGTGATGGGCGATATTTGAGTTCGCTTCGTGGTGTTTTTAGTTTAATCTTACCCTAACACGTTTCAATCCTCTAGTGATCTAAAAAAATGAACGTCACAACGCCTTTAAGCCCTTCAGTTCTTCCCTCCGGTGTTCGCTCTAGATTCATCCAAGATGTCAACGGAATCACCTTTCATGTGCTCGAAGCGGGCTTTGAAAGTCCAGGACGCCAATTGGTGCTGCTTTTGCACGGTTTTCCTGAGCTCGCCTACAGTTGGCGTAAGGTCATGGCGCCTCTGGCTGCTGCTGGTTATCACGTCATCGCCCCAGACGTAAGAGGTTATGGGCGAAGCGGTGGCACTGAGGTGAAGCATTCTGACGATATGCGGCCGTTTGGAACGCTTAATAAAATTTCTGACATGCTCGCCCTGGTGGCGGCCTTAGGCTATCCGTCGGTGGCCGGTGTGTTTGGTCACGACCAGGGCTCGCCGCTTGCAGGGTGGTGTGCCCTCACGCGGCCTGATGTGTTTAAGTCGGTGATCATGATGAGCTCACCGTTTCGGGGTGCCCCCGAGCCATGGCCCTTTGATACGGTAAATGTGCCGGCACCCAGCCGGGCGCCATCGCGCATTCATGAAGACCTGACGTTATTGAAGCCGCCGCGTAAATATTATATGAACTACTACACGCTGCCCGAGGCAAATGACAACATGTGGCACGCCAAGCAAGGGCTACATGCTTTTTTGCGCGCTTACTATCACATGAAAAGTGCTGACTGGGTGGCTAACAAGCCATTTCCTTTGACAGCACTGATTGCAAGTGAGTGGGAGAAGCTGCCTCGTTATTATGTAATGGATTTGGCCAAAGGCATGGCAGAATCAGTTGCGCCAGAGATGCCTACCGAGCAAGAGATTGCGAAGTGTAAGTGGTTGCCTGATCATGAGCTTAAAGTCTATAGCGAAGAGTATGGACGCCATGGTTTTCAAGGTGGCCTGCAAGGCTATCGTATAGGCGGTCTAGACAAAGAGCTCAGAATCTTTGCTGGACGCACCATCGATGTACCTTCGCTCTTTATCGGCGGTCAAAGTGATTGGGGCGTTTATCAGACGCCCGGTGGCCTTGAATATCTAGAACAAACGCTCACCACCCAATACAAGGGTACGGTACTGGTCGAGGGTGCCGGTCATTGGGTGCAACAAGAGCAGCCTGAACAAGTCAGTAAGATCTTTATTGAATTTTTAGCGGGGGCGCTGACGCACTAACGCAATGCCAACGAGTAGTGCAGGAATCGCGCAAACGATAAAGCCCAGGCTGTAACTATTGCTTAGGCCAAGCAAGATTGAAAAGACCGTTGGCGCGATGAGGGCGCCTAGTTGACCAAAGGATAAGACGCCACCTGTGACAGCGCCTCTCATGCCTTCAGGCGCTGCATTCGCGGTTTCGGCAAGCAGTACCCCGTGCCAGGATAGCGCCGTCGCGCTAATAATCGCTGCAATAATGCCGATCAAAACCGTGGACCAACCACCTTGGCATAAACTGAGCAGCACCATACTAATGGCCATACCAATTGCAAGAATAGCCATCACGATGCGTGGTTGAATGTAGCCGCTACCGAGTAGACCCCAGACGATGCGGCCCGGAACCGCAATCGCGACCGCAGTCGAAAAAACAAAGCCTGCCGCGACGAGTGTGTACCCCAATGACGTGAGATACACCACAAAATAAACGGTAAAGATGGTTTGGGCCGCGTTAAACGCAAAGCAAGTGTAGGAAAGGTTACGCAACGCTTGTGTGCCCCACACAGACTTGAGTGTCTGTCCAAAATCAGACAAATGAAACGTTCGCGTTGGAACACGATCCTGATCGAATAATTTACGCAAAGGTTGCAGCATGACAGTGAAGACGATGCAACTGAGTGCTGCGAAGAGCATGGCGTAATGCCAATTAAAAGCCTCGGTCAGTTGCGGCCCTAACAAGCCGGCCAGCAAAAGACCGGCTGGGACGGCGGTTTGCTTGAGCGAGAAGACCAAAGGCATATAGCGTGGGGGGGAGACACGCCCGAGCAAGTGCGAGCTAGACGGGGTTGAAACGGCAGCGCCACCGCCACCGATGAGCGCGGAGAGCACCAGCATCAACGGAGTGCCAAGTGTGGACAGCGCCATCCCGAGCGCCAACATGACTAGGGCTACCTGACTCATTCTTAACGAACCATAGCGAATGATGAAGCTGCCACAGCCTAATTGGGTCGCCAGAGAGGCGACCGCTGAAATTGAGAAGTACACCCCGATCCAGGCAGAATCCAGCCTGAGATCTGAAATCATGGCCGGTGCCAACACCGCGGGTAAGGCTCGCCCGAGTGCGATAAAGGTTTGCTGAAAGAACATTGCCCCGAGGGCAAGTAAGAGGAGTTTCACAAGGCTGTAGCGATAAAGACAATGTCTAGAGTGTACGGCTAAAAAAATACAGAGGTCTAAATCGACTTGTTGCGGCGCAATACGACTAGACTACTGAGGGCAACGGGTTGGCGGCTGTTTCGTGCACTGGCGAGTCCGGTGCACGCGGCTCCTATGGTACGCTTTTTGCTATTTGACGCACGTTGTGTGGCATCGTGTTTTTAGGAGATACCGAAGATGAATGACGTTCAGTCCGCAGCCTACTCCGTTAATCAAAAGGTGACAGACGCCTCAGTCATTTTTGATCAGACGATTGCTCAGCAATACGTTCTGTATGCACACCGCTTGGCTGCCCGGGGCTACGTTCAGGCCGCCGTGGGTAATATGGTGATGCGTGTGGCGCATCCTAATTATCGGGATGGCATTTGCTACGTGAAGGCTCAAGGTGTGTCACTTGAAGAAATGACGATTGATGATTTAGTGATCACCGACGTCCTGTATGGAATCATTTTATTTGGTGATCGCGCCACAACAGTGGGGCATCAGATGAATCGCGAAATATTGAGATTACGTCCTGATGTTCAGTGCGTGATTCATTTGCATCATGATGAGACGATTGCTTTTCTGGCCGCGGGCTATGAAAAAATTCGTCCAACGGGCTTGACCTTGCCGTACCTCATGCAAAAACCACTCCAGTATTTGCCGGCACATATTAACGTCGAAGAAGATGTTGGTCCGATTAAAGACTTTATCGCGGGGACCAATGCGATCGTGATGAAACGACACGGCTTTACTGTGTTGGGCCGCAACGTGTCCGAATGCTACGCTCGGGTCAATATTCTTGCCTCAGAGGTCAAGCGAAATATTATTGCCGAGCAATTGGCTGCTGTTCGCGGTCAAGGTGTCGACTATATCTCTGATGAAGAAGTGGGCTGGATGGCGACCCATGGTGATGCAGTGATGTATCCGGAGCTTAAAAAATGATCAAACTCTTATTCGCACTAACGCTAGTCTTATACAGTCAGTTTTCTGTTTCGGCCCCATGGCCAGAGAAATCGATCAAGCTGATTGTTCCCTTTCCTCCCGGAGGTGGCACAGATATTGTTGCCCGCACAATTGCAGCCCAGTTAAGTACTCGGCTGGGGCAGACTGTCGTTGTTGAAAATCGTCCTGGTGCCGGCGGCACGATTGGTGCAAACGCCGTAGCGATGAGTGAGCCCGACGGTTACACGATTGGCATCGCCACGTCGAGTACGCATCCTGCAGCAGTCGTGCTAAGAAATGATCTGCCCTACAACCCGATACAAAGCTTTGCGCCAATTACTCAAATCGGAAGCACGGCTTATGTGCTTGTTGCATCGCCCGAATTGCCGGCGAAAAATCTTGAAGCGTTTATTGATTACGCAAAACAAAATCCAGGAAAACTAAATTTTGCGAATGTTGGCGCCTCGACACTTGGATATCTTGTGAGCTTGCAGTTTGAGGCGCTAACGGGCATTAAGTTAGCGCACATCACCTACAAGGGTTCTTCGCAGGCCTATCCCGACTTGATTGCGGGACGTGCCTCTGTATTCTTTGATAATCCGGGTGCCTCAACTGCGTTGGTCAATACTCAGAAATTGAACGCCTATGGCGTCACGATTGCAACACCTGAACTCAAAGACGTGCCGTTGTTTTCTCAGGCAGGGAAGGGGCATGGTTTGCAGGCGTTTAATACCCCTTTCTGGTATGGCTTAGTGGCACCGGCCGGAACGCCTCGTGCAATTGTTGAGCGTATTCAACAAGAGGTCGCAAAGTATGTGCAGAGCGATTCCGGTAAGGGTGAGTTGGCAGGCTTCAGTCTTCAGCCTCTCGGCAGTACACCAGAGCAGTTTGCTGAGCGAATCCGCCTAGACACTGAGCAATTTAAGGCGTTGGCTTTGCAGGTTGATCTCAAACTGTGAATCTTGCTTGACGGGTAGGTGACGAGTACCTACTAGTCTGTTTTGATATTGGCTGTTTTGGCTAACTGACGCAGTCGTTTGATATCCGCTTGAATCAGCTGAGTAAATTTTTCAGAGCTGCCGCCTTCGGTCTCTAGGCCCAGGGCAATGAAACGCTCTTTGATATCTTGCATTTGCAAAATGTCTTGCAGATCGTGATTGAGTTTTATGATGATGGTCGCCGGTGTCGCCGCGGGCACCGAAGCGCCAAACCAAATCTTGTCATTGAAGTCGTGCACGCCTTGCTCGATCATTGTTGGAATAGCAGGAAAAGCAGACAGTCGTGTTGCACTCGACACGCCAAGTACCTTGAGCTTGTTTGCCTCAAGTAACGCAAAGATTGAAGCCGGCGTCGTGAAGATTAAGGATATTTGTCTGCCGACAACGTCTGATACCGCCGGCGCGGCCCCCTTGTAGGGGATGTGCCGTATCTCGACACCAGCACTTAAATTAAAAAGTTCAAGCGCAAAGTGGCTGCTACCACCGGCGCCCGAAGAGCCGCCCGTTAGCAGACCCGGGGTTGCCTTGGCGATCGCAATTAATTCGTTGACGCTTGTGGCGGGGAAGTCTTGCCGAACACTGAGCATCAGCGGCGCTGAACCCAGCAAGATGACATGAGTGAAATCTTCGTTTGAATAAGGCGAGTTGTGATTTAAAACATGTTGAATGGCATTTGACCCTGGGTTGGTCATGAGTAAGGTGTAGCCATCGGGGAGGGCATTGGCCACCATGCTCGCGCCAATGGCACCACCCGCGCCAGCACGGTTTTCAATCACAACAGACTGTCCCCACTTTTGGGATAGTTTTTGGGCGAGTAGTCTGGCAACGACGTCGTTTGAAGCACCAGCGGAGTAGGGGACAACCCAGCGGACCGGTTTATTTGGATAGTCTTGTGCAGACACCTGTGCCGATAGGCAGAGACTGATCGCCGCACTCAGAACTTTAATGAGCTGAAACACCATGGTGCAATTTAGAGAATGATTCAAACAGGCGAAGGGCTTAATTCTTATGGTACGCTTTTGTTAATACATTGGTGCGATAACCGTGGCGGTTTATTGCTTGTCTATCGTAAAGCCAAACTAAAACAAAATCGAGACATGATGCAAAATAGATTCGTCACGCTATTGGCGGTGCTTTTGGCTAGTTTTGCTGGTTGCGTTCAGGCGGCTTGGCCAGAGCGTCCGATTCAGATGATTGTTGCTTATCCGCCTGGCGGCTTCACAGATGCCTTAGCTCGTGCAGTCGCCAAGCCGTTAGGCGAACGCCTGAACCAACAGGTTATCGTGCAGAATGTATCTGGGGGCGGTGGAAATATCGGTGCGGCTAAGGCGGCAAAGTCTGCGCCAGATGGTTATACGCTTTATGTTGCGAATAATGCGACGGTCACGATTAATACGCTGGTCTACAAATCACTGCCCTTTGATCCGTTAAAGGACCTTGAGCCGGTTGCGTTGATCGGAGGAAGCCGTGCAGTGTTGGTCGTGACGCCTGCACTGTCTGTCAAAACCGTACCCGAGCTCATCGCTTTGGCCAAAGCGAAGCCTGGTGCTTTGAATTATGGTTCGAGTGGTACCGGGGGTGTGAGTCATTTGGCGGGTGAGCTTTTTAGTGTTGATCATGCTATTCAAATGACGCATGTACCGTATAAAGGTACGGCGCCCGCCATGGCGGATTTGCTGGGTGGTCAGCTTCAGGTGATGTTTAGTGACACTGCCATTCAGCATATCAAAGCCGGAAAATTAATCGCGTTAGCGATCTCTGGTACGACGCGCTCAAAACAAGTGCCTGAGCTGCCGATTTTTTCTGAACTCGGTATTAAAGGTTTCGATACCTATACGTGGTTTGGCGTGATGGTGCCCAGAGGCACAGACGGTGCGATTATTCAGCGGTTGAATAAAGAGTTGACTGCGGTGACTAAAGATCCCCTGCTCCAGGCTTGGGCCGAATCGCAGAATGGAGACATGATGACAAGTACGCCAACTGAGTTTGCTGCCGCGATTCAAGAGGATTTGGCTAAGTGGAAAAAAGTTGTCGATGTTACTAAAGTGTCAGCTGAGTAACGACTGCTTCACACACCGAACCAATAATTTTTTCATTATTACCGGAGTCACACATGGCCATTACGCTGTATCCCGTCAAGGCAGATTTCATGGCTGAAATCGGCGATGTTGACTTGAGTCGACCGTTATCTGATGAGGATCGCATAGCCATTAAAGCGGCGTTTTTTAAATATAGTGTTTTAGTGTTTCCAGGCCAAGAGTTGACCTCGGCGCAACATATCGCGTTTGCTGAGGTCTTTGGGCCAATGGAACAAAATATCAATACCTACGCTGACGAGGTAAAAAAATATCGGATCGATACGCGGATTGCCGATGTTTCAAATTTAGGTGATGAAAACGAAATTT
>CALQNE010000090.1 GCA_943331855.1 Bordetella parapertussis | reverse complement strand
TTTGAATAAAACGCCTGCGGATTCGCTTGGTAAAGCGCCCACAGCATTTGATACATATCCGCACCTGGGGTCGCGTTGTTCAATGCAATCCCAATGAGCGTGTCTCCATTTTTTACGGTAACGGTGCCACCACTTAAAGGCATATTTGCCTTGGTAAGCACCAGAAAACTCGATTGAATTTTTGTTGAACCGCTGGCAGATGACACATCAAGTAGTACGTCGATGACCTCACGATCAACAGCTTGGGTTGAGCGCAATACCAACATGCGGGAGTCTTGCGAAAATCCCGGCTCGATTGCAACGGTGAGGGACGCTAAACCAACAGGTGGGGTGAGCCCTGCCTTTGTCCAGTCCTCAGCTGCAGCCGGTTTCACCTGTAAGTTAGTGAGATCTGAAGCGGTCAAGCCATTTAAGGGAATTGACATCTGCAACGCAGCGCCTGGTGCGGAGTCAACGCGACCATGTCCAGCCTGCATCGCAAATGCCTGCGATGAAAGAACGAGTGAACATCCGAACACCAAACCTGCGTGTTTCGTCGTCCGGAAAACTGCTAAGAATTCATTGCGCATCGCCACACCTCTTTAACTTACAGTTCGCCAAGCGCTATGCGCAGCATTCTGCGCAACGGCTCAGCCGCACCCCAAAGTAACTGATCGCCAACGGTAAAAGCACCGAGATAATCCGAACCCATCGATAATTTACGCATCCGTCCAACAGGGATGTCTAGCGTACCCGTTACCGCAACCGGTGACAATCCCTTAAGCGTTGCTTCTTTCGTATTTGTAATAACTTTCGCCCACGCTGTGCCATTTGCCACGATATCGGCAAGTTCATCAAGTGGGATATCACGCTTCAGTTTGATGGTTAAGGCCTGACTATGGCAGCGCATTGCTCCAATTCGCACACACAAACCATCGATAGGAATCGGTGTGGACCCAAAGCCCTCGCCTCGACCTAAGATTTTATTGGTCTCAGCCTCGCCTTTCCACTCTTCGCGGGACATTCCGTTACCTAAATCTTTATCGATCCAGGGAATCAGGTTTCCGGCCAGCGGCACACCAAACTGCTCAGTCGGTAATCGCCCGCCTTGCTGAAGCGCCAAAACCGAGCGATCAATATCAAGAATGGCAGACGCAGGATCAACCAGTTTCGCATTGACCTCAGTATGAATTAAACCAAACTGAGTCAATAATTCACGCATGTGCTGCGCACCACCGCCCGAGGCGGCCTGGTAGGTCATACTGGTCATCCATTCAATCAAATCATGTTTGAACAGACCCGCCAGGCCCATCATCATGCAGCTCACCGTGCAGTTGCCACCAATAAAATCTTTGACACCGCGTTTGAGCGCAGCATCGATGACACCGCGATTGACGGGATCGAGCACGATTATGGCGTGGTCTTTCATGCGCAGAGTGCTTGCCGCATCTATCCATATTCCCGTCCAGCCACCAGCCCGCAGCTTCGGATAAACCTCAGCGGTATAGTCGCCGCCCTGGGCAGTCACAATAATGGGAAGTTTTTTTAGCGCATCGATATCAAACGCATTTTGCAACGCTGTTGAACCCGCCCAATCAGGCGACTGCCCACCTGCGTTACTGGTCGAGAAAAAGACAGGGTCGATTAGAGAAAAATCACCCTCATCACGCATGCGTTGCATGAGCACTGAGCCCACCATGCCGCGCCAGCCCACCAAACCTACGGATTGTTTCATCTCAAAAAACCAAAAATCGTTTAATTACTTACACTTATAAAAATTTTAACACCAAGTTCAGCGGTTAATGCGGCCTCACGCCAAGGCCTTTAAAACGGCATCACCCATCGCTGAGGTCCCAACCTTTGTCATGCCTGTTTCAAAAATATCAGCAGTACGCAAACCTTGTTGCAGCACTTTACGCACCGCGTGTTCAATCCGGTCTGCATGAGCTGGTTGATTCAGTGAGTAACGCAACATCATGGCCGCTGACAAAATAGTGGCCAAGGGGTTCGCAACTCCTTTACCTGCGATGTCAGGCGCCGAACCATGACTAGGCTCATACAGCCCTTGCCCTGAAGCATTTAACGAGGCTGAAGGCAACATACCAATTGAGCCGGTCAGCATCGAAGCTTCATCCGACAAGATATCGCCAAACAAATTGCCCGTCACGATCACATCAAAATCACGAGGGGCACGCACTAATTGCATTGCGGCATTATCGACGTACATGTGTGACAACGTAACGTCTGGGTACTCTTTCCCAACTTCAGTCACAATATCGCGCCATAACTGAGAGGTCTCTAGCACGTTGGCCTTGTCAACGCTGCACAGACGGCGTTGACGCTTTTGCGCGGCTTGGAACCCCAAATGCGCAATGCGACGAATCTCGGGCTCGGCGTAACGCATCGTGTCAAAGCCTTCGCGTGAACCGGCAAACGGGCCGTCTGGTGCTTCACGGACGCCGCGGGGCGAACCAAAGTAAATATCTCCGGTTAATTCGCGCAGAATCAAAATATCTAAACCAGACACCACCTCAGGTTTGAGTGAGGATGCATTGGCCAGTTCTGGATACAAAATTGCCGGACGAAAATTCGCGAATAAGCCAAGTGCCTTACGTAAACCCAAGATGGCTTGCTCGGGGCGATGTTCGCGTGGCAGCTTGTCATATTTCCAGTCGCCGACTGCACCAAATAAAACCGCATTTGATTCTTGGGCAAGTTTCAAGGTCGCGGGTGGTAAGGGATGTCCGTGTAGGTCATACGCAGTCCCGCCGACTGGGGCGTGTTCAATCTCTAGGGGTAAGTTCAACGACTTCAGAACGCGAACGGCTTGCTCAATAATCTCTGAGCCAATTCCGTCGCCGGGTAGTACTGCAATTTTTTGTGTCATGTTGCCATCGTCCAAAAATAATGGGCCGGTAAACCGGCCCGACATCTAGATAAATTAACGTGTGCCGATCGGTTGAACATCTAGCCAAGGATGACGAGCCAGTCGCTCGGCTTCGTAGGTTCGAATCTTATCGGCCTGACGCAACGTCAAACCGATTTCATCCAAGCCATTGACCATGCAATATTTGCGATGCGCAGTGATCTCAAAATCCATCGCGCGTCCGTCAGGGGCAATCACAATTTGCTTTTCGAGATCGATGGTGAGCTTGTAGCCTACAAAGCCACGCACCTCATCAAACAAACGTGAGATCTGAAGCTCAGACAGCACGATTGGTAAAAAGCCCGTCTTATAGCTGTTATTAAAAAAGATATCGGCAAAAGACGGTGCGATTACTGCGCGAAAGCCATATTGAGCCAAGGCCCATGGCGCATGCTCGCGACTCGACCCGCAGCCGAAGTTTTTACGACCTAACAAAATGGACGCGCCTTGATACCGAGAGTGATTCAAAATGAACTCAGGGTTCAGTGGCCTTTTTGAATTGTCCATACCAGGCTCGCCATGATCCAAGTAGCGGACCTCGTCGAACAAGTTGGGGCCAAAACCCGTGCGCTTAATTGATTTCAGAAACTGCTTGGGGATGATCAAATCGGTATCCACGTTTTCGCGATCAAGCGGAGCGACCAATCCCTGATGTATGGTGAAAGAATCCATGTTTTTTACCGGAGGTTACGTACGTCAACGAAATGACCAGAAACAGCGGCAGCGGCCGCCATTGCCGGACTCACAAGATGGGTGCGACCACCCTGCCCTTGGCGTCCTTCGAAGTTACGGTTAGAAGTCGAGGCACAACGCTCACCGGGCTCAATACGGTCGGCATTCATGGCCAAACACATCGAACAACCGGGCTCGCGCCATTCAAAACCCGCTTCGATAAAAATCTTGTCAAGCCCTTCGCGTTCGGCTTGTGCTTTGACCAGGCCTGAGCCCGCAACGACCAAGGCCTGACGAACGTTGCTGGCGACGCGACGGCCACGGGCAACGACTGCCGCTGCGCGCAAATCTTCGATACGCGAGTTGGTGCAAGACCCAATAAACACGCGATCGATTTTGATATCTTCAATCAGTGTATTTGGCTTCAGACCCATGTAAACCAAAGCACGTTCCATGCTTTCACGGCGCATATCATCTTTTTCGCGGTCGGGATCAGGCACACGCCCTGTCACGGGTAATACCATTTCAGGAGAGGTGCCCCAAGTCACCTGGGGAACAATTTGCCGCGCGTCGATTTCAACAACGCGATCAAAGAAAGCACCCTCATCCGAGTGCAACGTTTTCCAGTAAGCGACCGCTGAATCCCAAAGCGCGCCACTTGGTGCAAACGGACGACCCACGCAGTAATCAATCGTTTTTTGGTCAACAGCCACCATGCCCGAGCGCGCGCCTGCCTCAATGGCCATATTGCATAGCGTCATCCGACCTTCCATGGATAGGCCACGAATGGTGCTACCCGCAAATTCGATTGCGTGGCCTGTGCCACCTGCAGTACCAATTTGACCAATCACATACAAAATGACGTCTTTCGCCGTGCACCCTACCGGCAGCGTACCTTCGACGCGAACCAGCATATTTTTATTCTTTTTAGCCTGCAAGGTTTGCGTGGCCATCACATGCTCAACTTCTGAGGTGCCAATACCAAAGGCCAAGGCGCCAAAGGCACCATGGGTACTGGTATGCGAATCACCACAAACAACCGTCATGCCTGGCAACGTGGCACCTTGTTCAGGGCCGATCACGTGAACAATGCCTTGACGCAAATCGTTCATCCGAAACTCAATGACATTGTGTTTGACACAATTTGCATCGAGCGTGTCGACTTGCAACTTCGAGATTGGGTCCGTAATTCCTTGAGCGCGATCGCGCGCAACAGTAGGTACGTTGTGATCCGCCACAGCCAGATTGGCATTTAAGCGCCACAAAGGTCTTCCGGCCATATCAAGGCCCTCAAAAGCCTGCGGGCTTGTGACCTCGTGGAGCAAGTGACGATCGATATAAAGAATTGCGGTGCCATCAGGTTCTTCGTGAACCACATGGGCGTCCCAAAGCTTGTCGTATAGAGTTTTTTTCATGACGATGGATCTGCCAAACACACGTTGTAAAAAGGATAGCCCTTGATTATGCCATAGCGGCGCTGAGCCTTAGCTGCACTGCGCTCGATGTCGTAAAGCATGATCAATCAGAATGAGCGCAAGCAGCGCCTCTGCAATGGGTGTCGCCCGTATCCCTACGCAGGGATCGTGGCGCCCAAGTGTCTGAACCAGCACGGGCTCACCCGCACGGTTGATTGAGCGCCGCTCGGTCCGAATACTTGAAGTCGGTTTGATGGCTAAGCTAACCGTAATCGGTTGCCCTGTAGAAATACCACCCAAAACACCGCCAGCGTTATTGGTCAAAAAACCGTCTGGCGTGATTTCGTCGCCGTGCTCTGAGCCACGTTGCTCAATGCTCTTAAAGCCCGCACCGATTTCTACGCCTTTGACCGCGTTTAAACCCATCATGGCATGGGCAATGTCCGCATCCAAACGATCATAAATTGGCTCTCCCCACCCTGCGGGTAAACCTTCGGCGACTACTTCAATTCGAGCGCCCACCGAATCGCCATCGCGACGTAATTGATCCATGTAAGCCTCAAGTTCAGGCGTACTGGTGTCATTTGCAGCGTAAAACGGGTTATTTGGGACGTGATCCCAACTCACAAAAGGCATCGCAATTGGGCCAAGCTGGCTCATGTAGCCACGAACGGTCACGCCGAATTGTTCTGCCAGCCATTTTTTTGCGATTGCACCAGCCGCAACGGTGGGCGCAGTTAACCGCGCAGACGAGCGCCCACCGCCCCGTGGATCGCGTTGCCCATATTTATTAAAGTATGTGAAGTCGGCGTGGCCGGGCCGAAAGGTATCTGCAATGGCACTGTAATCTTTGCTGCGGGCATCAACGTTACGAATCAACAGCGCGATGGGCGTACCTGTTGTTTTTCCTTCGAACACCCCAGACAAAATTTCAACCTGATCCGCCTCTTGGCGCTGTGTAACATGGCGGGATGTGCCGGGGCGACGGCGATCGAGTTCGATTTGAATGTCCTGTTCAGACAACAATAACCCTGGAGGACACCCGTCGACCACGCAGCCGATCGCTGGGCCGTGAGATTCGCCAAAGTTTGTGACACAGAACAACGTACCGAGCGTATTACCAGACATGAGCGACAAGAACCCAAAAATTTGACTTCAACAAGGGGGCAGCAAACATTAAAACCCCATTATTGCATCAGGACGAGCAACTAACCTCTAAATGCGGGGCCCCAGCGGGCGGCGCAGCGGCATAAGCCTCTTGACCGGGTTGAGCCACGTAAGGATCAGCGAGGAGGATCAGCTGACGCTCAATCTCAGTAAAGTCGCCTTGTTGGGCTGCCTCAATCGCTTGCTGAGCGGTGCGATTACGCAGCACATACAGCGGATTAGCTGCCAGCATGTTCTGGACCCGAATCTGCCAATTTTCAAGGGCCTGCGTGCCCAAACGGGTGCGATAGCGCGCCAACCACGCTTGAGCCGCGCTAGGGTCGATAAACAGGTCGACGAAGGGCTTTAAATGCGCATTGACCGTCGCCCCAAGATCGAACTCGATCTGTCGCGCAGCTGCCTGCGTCAACCCGGGAGCATAGGCCAACTGCCGGAAGGTCAACGTAAAATCGGCGTGACTCGCCTGCATCAGGCTCCACAAGTCGTCGATGAGCGTCTCGTCGCCTGCTTGCCAGGCACCTAAACCAAGTTTTTGACTCATCCGCGTTTGCATCGCGGTCAAGAACACCGGTTCAAACTCATCCAGTGCGGCTTTCAAGGGCGCGGCATCTGGCACGATTTCGTAAAGACTATTGGCAAGTTGATAGAGGTTCCAGTGCGCCACGGCGGGTTGCGCATGCCAGGCGTAACGGCCGCCGCTATCGGTGTGGTTACAAATGTGTTTAGCATCAAACCCGTCCATGAAACCATAAGGGCCATAATCGAGTGTCAGCCCTAAAATGGACATGTTATCGGTGTTCATCACCCCGTGACAAAACCCAACCACTTGCCAATCCGCCATCAGCGTTGCGGTTCGTTGAACCACCGAGCGTAACAGCTGAACATAGGGTTCGTAGTCAGCAGAATTTGCCGCTACATTATTTTGACGGCATTCGGGATAAAACTGATCGATCACATAGTCAGCCAATATCCGCAACAATTCTGGCCGCTTGCGGGCTGCCCAGTGTTCAAAGGAACCAAAGCGCACAAAACTGGGTGCCATTCGCGCGACCACTGCTGCAGTTTCAACAGTTTCACGCATAACAGGATTTCTTGCGGCAACCAGAGCTAATGCACGGGTCGTCGGTATCCCTAAGCCCTGCATCGCGTGGCTAGCCAGATACTCGCGAACCGACGAACGCAAAACCGCCCGCCCATCGCCCATCCGAGAATAAGGCGTCATCCCTGCGCCTTTGAGTTGCAGTTCAAACGCACCCGCCGGCCCTTGAATCTCACCTAACAAATGCGCTCGACCATCCCCGAGCTGGCCGGCCCACACGCCGAACTGATGCCCACTGTACACGGCGGCTAACGTCTCTCCGCCAGGCATCGCACTGGTACCACTGATCACATCCAAAAAGGCCTGTGTCTTGAACGCGTCTGAAGACAGGCCAATCAGATCAGCCACCTGACTGCTTGCGTGCACTAGACGTGGTTGATCAAGTGGTGTGGTAGGCAAACGTGTATAAAAATCCGATGGCAACTTTGCAAAGGAATTCGTTTTCGTTAACGCGTCAAAACTAGAGGAAATATTCATTTGATTTGATTGGATTGCCTTACTTTTGCGATTGATGATTCACGCCATCGGTTTGCATCGATTTTGCTTGCTCTGCTGATTTCTGGGCTTTTTCGTTCGACTTTTCGACCTTTTTTGCAGCCACCACAAGACGCTTGGCCGGACGCACATAAAAGATCGAGCTAAAAAAGAAAATCGTCGCAAAAGCAATCTCGATCCATGCCATCAAATTTGAGGGTCCGGGTGGATCTGACACCACACGCACGACGCCCTCCATTAGGTACAGAAGTACTAGCATTGATGCCCACTGAATTGTGTAAAGGCTGCCTTTCAGTACGCCGCGCACCGCAAACGCTAAAGGCAGTGCCTTTAAAAATAATAAAGTGCCACCCGGTTTAAGTGGCGCAAGCCATATTTCCCACAGCAGACAAAGCAAAAATAGCCCTAAAAGACTGACAGCCGCCATGCGCTGCAATGCAACATTTAATACCACGGAGGGTGGAGTCGAACTCTGGTTATCTAACATCGTGTCAGGGATACTCTTTAAGCTAAGACAAGTGCTCTATTTGATGCCCTCATGGGGCCCGCGCTGCTATTATCGCTTGCATACTGGGGATACGCATGCAGGATCGATTCAAGCAACCATTCACGCGCGCACTCTTTTCAATAAAAATTGCCGAGCTGCGTCAAATCCTAAGCTTTGCTATGGGGCGTGCCGCCCAAGCACGCACGCTTCAGCTTTCGTCCAGCCTAACCTTCACGACCGTATTGGCAACTGTGCCGCTGCTAGCCGTCGTCTTGTCATTATTCACCGCGTTTCCGCTCTTTAAAGAGTTTAGTGATGCCTTACAAGACTTTTTAACTAACAGTCTGATGCCCACAGCGATATCCGAAAATGTGATGTCGTATCTGAATGAATTCGCATTACAAGCCTCCCGCCTGACCATCATAGGTGGTGGCGCTCTATTGTTCACGGTCGTATCCTTGATTATGTCAGTCGAAGCCGCTTTGAATACGATATGGCGAGTCGACCGACAACGCCGTTTTGCGCACCGCGTGGTGGTGTATTGGGCGGTGATCACCCTTGGTCCAGTCGTCGCGGGCGCCAGTCTATATACAACCGCTCTATTAGCGCGAGAGTCACTTGGGTTTTTGGTTGATCTACCAATCTTGCTTGAAGTGGCCTTCAAATTATCACCACTTCTTTTGGGCGGCATTGGAATTGCTGCCTTATTTATCGTGGTGCCCAATACGCGCGTGAACCGAGCCGACGCCCTGATCGGAGGCCTCATCTCGGCCTTGATTCTCGAGACAATGAAAATCGGGTTCGCCTATTACATTGCACAATTTTCAACGTACACCGTAGTCTATGGTGCCTTTGCTGCTTTACCTGTCTTTTTAATCTGGGTCTACTTGTGTTGGCTGGGTATCCTAGTCGGGGCCTTGGTCGCGGCTAATTTGCCGCTCATACGCATCGGCGAATTTAACCAAAGGGAGAAACCGGGCGCTGCACTAATGGATGCACTTTCAATCCTCAAGTTGTTAAGTCAGGCGCGTGGCGCACTGCCGCCGGGCGTGAGCGCGCTCGAACTCATCAAACATTTGGGCTTGCCACTCAATACACTAGAGCGACGCCTGAATTGCTTGACGTCGATGGGCTTAATCACAGTTGCACCCGATGCACAATCCGAACGATGGCTTTTGGCGTGTGACCCCGAACGAGCAACGCTCGGCCCATTAGTCGATCAGTTAGCGCTTGATCGAAATGCGATCAATCTTCAAAAGCAGCCTTTTTTAGCCAATGCCCTGAGCAACTTGATGCAGTATCAGACTGACCCCACGCTGGCCGAAGTTTTAAGGCATCATGACAATACGCTGACTCACCCACTACAATCAAAGTACTTGAGCAGCAATGCGGGAGACGAACATGTTAAAAGTCAGTGAAGTTTTAAAGGTCAAGGGCAGCACCCTTTATACCTCCACACCTGAAGCCTTGGTCTCGCACGCCATCGAAACCATGAGCGCACATGACATTGGCTCCCTAGTAATTATGCAACGAGGACAACTCGTTGGCATGCTGACTTTTCGCGAAATCATCCGGCACTTAAATATTAATCAGGGAACCCTCGCAGATGTAGCCATTGGCGACATCATGGACCGAAAACCTGTAAGCGTGAGCCCTGACACGCTGGCCAATGAAGTGCAACAACTGATGTTGACGCATCACTCGCGTTATGTGCCTGTCATGGAGGGCGAGATGCTTTTGGGCGTGATCTCGTTTTACGATATGGCGCAGGCATTGGCTGCGGCACAAAAATTCGAAAATTCTTTACTCAAAGCCTACATTCGAGACTGGCCAAACGAAGCAGTGCCCAACAAGAGTACCTAGCGCGTTTTTAAAATGCGGGTTTGAAGCTATGCACGGGCAAGTCGAACCGCGCTTGGCCCAACCTCTTTCCACGCTTGACGAATCAGCTCTGGATTGTTGTGTTTGAGCAGAGTTGAGTCCGACAACATACGTCGCCAAAGTCGTGAATTCGAGCGTCCGTTAAACAATCCGAGTAATGGTCTGACCACAATGCGTAAAGGCACTTGCGCCGCAATTTGTACAGCGGCGTAATCGACCAAGGCATCTACAACCTCTGCCTCTGTTTTAAGTTTGAGCTGCGGCCACCAGGCCTGTGAAATGCGTGACAAAACTGACGGATCATGCCAAGGCGAACGCCCTAACATCACCCCATCAAAGTTAGGCAAAACCGCTTCGCAATCATCCAAGGTTGTGAGCCCACCGTTTAACACGACAACAGCGTCTGGAAAATCTTTTTTTAGCTGCGCAGCCTCGTCATAGCGCAAGGGGGGCACCTCTCGGTTGTCCTTAGGTGATAAGCCTTTTAGAACAGCATTACGGGCATGAACAATAAAGACCCGACACCCAGTGTCGTAGATGGCGCCAACAAAGTCGCGCACGAACGCATAAGACTCATCCTTATCTAAACCTAACCGATGCTTGACAGTGACCGGCACCCCAACAACATCTTGCATGGCTTTCATACAGTCAGCGACCAAACTCGGCTCTGCCATTAAACAGGCACCAAACGACCCTTTTTGAACCCGCTCCGAGGGGCAGCCACAATTTAAATTAATCTCATCGTAGCCCCATTGCACGCCCAATTTAGCGGCGGCAACCAGGGCACTCGGTTCGCTGCCACCCAGCTGAAGCGCCACCGGATGCTCATGCCCATCAAAATCCAGATGCCGTGAGGCATCGCCATGTAATAAAGCACCTGTTGTAATCATTTCTGTGTAGAGACGTGCCTTGGGTGCCAGCAATCTATGGAAATAACGACAATGGCGATCCGTTACATCGATCATGGGGGCGACACAAAGCCGCCAACTCTCGTGGGCGCTAGATGCTAAGGACAATATCGCGTTGTTCGCACTCTGCATGTTCTAAAAAAGAGATGGTCACAGCCGAGACCACCGCAATTTCCGATGATTTTTACAAGAAAGCGTCGATTTTACGCTTGGCCCAATCTAAGAGAGTATTTCTGCGCATTCCGTTAAACTTACCCTTGCAACGTGTGTTTTGTTCAACATGCGTTTTCATCAATGTCTAGCCCTTAACTCCCTGTGACCTTTTATGGCCGTTTTTACCCCTGTCAGTCATGACGATGCCCGCAAGCTGCTTGAGGCTTATCGCTTAGGTGAGCTTGTCGAACTGCGGGGTATTGCTGCCGGTATAGAAAACAGTAATTTTTTTCTAACGACGACTCAGGGTGAATACGTTTTAACTATTTTCGAGGTGCTAACTGAAGCGCAGCTACCTTTCTATATTGAATTAATGCACCATCTTGCCCAACGCGGCGTACCTGTACCTCAGCCGCAAACCAGAGTTGATGGTTCTCGCATCTCAAGCTTTGCAAACAAGCCAGCCGCCATCGTGAGTCGTTTATCAGGAGCCTACGAGCCCTCGCCAACCATCGATCATTGCGCGATCGCGGGTCAAACCCTTGCGCAGGCTCATTTGGCTGGCAAAGACTTTTCGCTGAAGCAGCCGAATCTGCGAGGCCTTAGCTGGTGGGAGCAAACCGCACCGATCGTGCTTCCCTTCTTACCGCCGCCGCTGGCCAAGCTCTTGACGCAATCTTTAGACGAACAACGCGTTTTGGCACGCTCATCTGATTACAAAATCCTGCCCTTTGGACCCGCGCACTGTGATCTCTTTAGAGACAACGTTTTGTTTGCGGGTACACATCAGAATCCCATGATGGGCGGTTTCATCGATTTCTATTTTGCG
>CALQNE010000089.1 GCA_943331855.1 Bordetella parapertussis | reverse complement strand
TGACCTTAGCTTCGACAGTTTTTGCTTTATCATCATTTTAGAGTCCTTATTTTTGTTTTAACGTGGTCTTCGAAAGTGCTTTTGGCGAAGGGCGTCTGTCAGTGTGATCGAAGTAGTTTGCCATAATTAGGTATGGCATCTTCGATGCCACCCTTGCGCAAACAATGCCAAAGCATGGCTTGATTACTCGAAATGACAGGTGCGTGGATGTCCTTCTCGAGCGCATCGATGATGGAAATGACACGAATATTGGTACAGCTTAAAAAGTAGGCGTCAGCATCAGGATTTTTTAAGGTCATGGCTCTGCGTTGCCATTCATCGGGTTGGGCGCTGGGTGATCCAAGTCCTTTAGCTGGGATGTAGCCAACCTCGTGAAGGACTTGAATGCCATAATGCGAGAAAAAAGTGACCTCAGCATCGTTGACTGCTTGTGGATACGGAGAAAGCATTACTATTTTTTTTGCACCTAGGGTGTTCAGCGCATCTATTAATGCCTCTGAGGTCGCAGTTGACGCGATCCCGGTGCTGCGTTGAATCCGTTGCGCAATCTTCTGTCCCATCTCTGGGTCGATCGTCGAGGCGGCTGTGCAATGAAACACAATGAGATCGACCTCGGCCGAGGCGAGCAAGGCAGCTGCCTGCTCTGCGTCATTTGTCATTTTTTGCAAGGCAGCTGGATTCGTATCTACGAGGTGTAGGCGGGTGGTATGTATCGAAACGCCGTTGGGCAACATGGCGTTCACATCGGGCTCGGCGACAGTGTTTTTTGAAGCCAGAATCATGCCGATGCGTAGCCTGCTTCCATAAAAATCTGTTGTCATTTCAAACCTCCCTTATTGTTTTTCCATCCCAGTTGCCTGAACAAGTTTTGTATTTTGTATGATGTCAAACTGAATTTTTTTGACAAAAACTTCGGGGCTCATTCCGCCTGGCTCTGAGCCTGTCGCTGCGAGTTGCGCAATGACTTCAGGGTCTTTTAATATTTTTGCGATCTCGGTTTGCAACTTGTAGACGATTTCTTTGGGTGTGCGCGCAGGTGCTGAGAGCCCATACCAAGAGCTGATTTCAAAACCGGGAAAAGTTTCATGGACCGCGGGCAACTCTGGCGAGACAGGTGAGCGTTGGGTCGATGAGCCGATGGCAATTGGTCTGAGCGTGTTCGCCTTGATGTATGCGACTGCAGCAGAGTATCCGATGAAGGCAAACTGTATTTGACCGCCCAGTAGATCTTGCATCACAGGGATCGCACCTTTGTACGGAACGTGTAAAAACTTAACATCACCCATCATGGCCAAAAGCTCGCCATCCAAGTGCGTCGTACTTCCGAGGCCTGTTGAACCGTAGGCAAGTTTGCCTGGATTTTTGCGCGCATACGCGATTAAGTCTGGCACGCTTTTGATCGGCAACTCTGGTTTGACGACGAGTACGATCGTAGGCATTGCCAAGATTGTGATGTGCTCAAAGTCTTCGACAGCGCGATACGAAAGCTCTTTTTGTACTGCAGGGCTAATTGTTGTGGGCCCTGCATGTGACAACAGCAGAACGTAGCCGTCGGGCGTACCATTTTTCGCGACGTATTCTGTTCCGACCATGCCGTTTGCCCCCGACTTGATTTCGATGATGATCGGTTGCCCCAGTGCCTTCGAGAGGCGCTCCATGACGGGACGAGCGATTGCATCGGCTGGGCCACCCGCCGGCCAAGGGTTAATAATCCGAATGGGCTTGCTGGGATAGCTTTGGGCTAAAGCGCTTGACGTCAACCCCCAGAGTATAAAAAGAGCAATGAGGCGACTGAGAGTGGTTTGCAAGCTTGACATGATAATTTCCTCTTCTGGTTGGAGGTTGTTATGAAATGCATCTTTGGTGATTATCCGAGTCAAAAAGTGGGGCAACGATTTCTAGCGTGTGTTCAACGCAAAGCGGTGAGCAAGCATCAATCATATATCGTCCAGGCAGGCTGCGTAACCAAGTAATTTGGCGCTTGGCTAACTGACGCGTGGCGGCAACAGCTTGTTCTGTAGCTTGTTGCAGATCAATTTCGCCATCTAGCATTGACCAGATTTGTCGATAACCGACACAGCGAACAGACGGCAGATCGGTGTGAAGATCGCCGCGCGCATAGAGCTTTTGCACTTCTTGAACGAGTCCAAGCTCAAGCATTTGCTCAAAACGCTCTGCGATGCGCTGGTGCAGTAAGCTGCGTTCGAGAGGTTCGAGGCTGACAGTGACTGTGGCAACAGGTTCATCAGCGGGTTGAGTTGCGCCGATTAAGGCGGACATCGGTATGCCTCGAATGCGCCAGATTTCCAGGGCACGTGCGATGCGTTGACTATCGTTTGGTGAGAGCCGTTGCGCGGTCGTTGGATCGACGCTTGAGAGCTCGGCGTGCATCGCTGGCCAGCCAAGTAAGGTCGCGCGCGCCTCAAGTTCTTGACGAATTTCTGGATTTGCAGCGGGTAGATCATTTAAACCATCGCGAAGCGCTTTGAAATACATCATCGTGCCCCCAACCAGCAACGGAAAATGCTGACGTGCGCGAATTTCACGAACTAACTGTAAGGTGTCGCGCCTAAAGGCTGCTACCGAATAGCGCTCAGCAGGATCGCGAATGTCGAGTAAATGATGGGTGATTTCAGACCGCTCTTCAAAAGAGGGTTTGGCTGTGCCGATATCCATGCCGCGATAGATTGTGGCAGAATCAACATTGATGATTTCAACGGGCCAGCGTTTCGCGATTGCGCGCGCAACCGCGCTTTTTCCAGAGGCTGTTGGCCCAGTCAGGCAAATAAGCGGCGCCTCAGTTGGCAAACTCATTGTCCACGTAAAAAGAATTTATCAAGATCTGCGACGTTCCAGTGAACCCAGGTTGGACGTCCATGATTACACTGGTCCGCACGCTCAGTTTGCTCCATTTGGCGCAAGAGTGCATTCATCTCTTCGATCGTCAGTTGACGGTTGGCCCGCACCGCACCATGGCAGGCCATCGTAGCCAGCAAGGTATTGCGTTGTTCGGTCAGCAAGCGACTGGCGCCGATTTGCTCAATATCGCGCAGCACACCGCGCGCGAGTGCTTCGAGGTCGCCGCGTGCGAGCATGGCGGGTACCGAGCGTAAGGTCATGGCATGTGGGCCCGCGGGCGCCATTTCAAAACCTAATGCGACAAGTTGCTCTGCACACTCTTCGACCAACGCGAGTTCTTTGTCTGTCACGCGAAACACAACGGGAACTAATAATGTTTGTTGAGGTAATGTTTGTGCATCGATTGCTGTTTTAAGTTGCTCATAGACGACGCGTTCGTGTGCCGCGTGCATATCGATCAAGGCTAACCCCGCGGCAGTTTGCGAAAGAATGTAAATGCCATGAACTTGGGCGAGGGCGCGTCCTAAGGGCCACGACTGATTGTCGTCAACCAAAGGCTGGTAGAGCGGCTTCCAGTCTTGGGTGCGTTCAAAACTGTTGAATGTTGGTTCACGTAAGGTGAGCGCAGCCTGCGCACCCGGGTTCCACTGGGTAGCGCTCGTGTGAGTTGGGCTTGGGTTGGTGTAAATTGCGTGCGCATCAGGCTGCGAAACTTGGTGCGTACCAGCCGTGCCAGAGAGAGCTTGCGTAATCGTGTGTGCGACGAAGCGATGGACCGCACCTGTGTCGCGAAATCTGACTTCGTGTTTCGCTGGGTGTACGTTGACATCAACGGCTGCGGGATCAATCTGCAAGAAGAGTACAAAAGCGGGTTGACGATCACCGTGCAAGACATCGGCATAGGCACTTCGAATTGCATGCGAGACTGTGCGATCGCGCACGTGACGTCCATTGACAAATAAAAATTGCCGATCAGCACGTGCGCGTGCTGCGGTCGGGCGTGTGGTGACACCCATGATCGACATCGGGCCGCCTTGCGCCTGAACTTCAATGCCGTGCTCGTTAAATTCAGACCCAAGCACATCGCTAATACGTTGCAAAGCCGACGCAGGTAACCATTGTCGTACAGCGCGATCATTATGAAAGACCCGAAAGCCGATTTCAGGAAACGCTAAGGCGATGCGTTCGATTGCGTCAATACAGTGGCCAAACTCAGTAGGTTCTGCGCGTAAAAATTTACGACGTGCAGGTACTGCATCGAAGAGATATTTGACTTCAACGGTGGTGCCAAGTGCGCCCGCAGCCGCGATTGGGTCGGGCATGCCGGTTTCGTAGCGATAGGCGTGTTCGGCTTGAGGCGTACGCGAGGTGATGGTTAACTGTGAGACGGCTGCGATTGACGCTAAAGCCTCACCACGAAACCCCATTGAATCAACGGATTCGAGATCTGCCAGTGAAGTAATTTTGCTTGTGGCATGGCGAGTGAGCGCCAACGCGAGTTCGTTTGCAGGGATTCCGCGGCCATCGTCGATGACTGCGATACGGCGAATCCCACCGGCCTCAAGTCTGACCTCGATTGTTTGCGCGCCTGAGTCGACCGCATTTTCGACGAGCTCTTTGAGAACGGATGCTGGGCGCTCAATCACCTCACCCGCAGCGATTTGGCTGATCAATAAATCAGGTAGAGGGCAAATCGGGCGATGTGTCGACATGGCAGACGCTACAAGAGAGAAGTCTGCATTTTAGAGCTTTGCGAGCCCCTGCGCTGCTTTCGGGGAGTTTGGGGGCGGTCGTTCTTTCTTAGGCCAGTCGCGCTCAGCCCACCGAGGCAAGATGGGGGTTGGCCGTAAAGTAGCGTGAGATCCCGCCCAGTAACGCGACTGCAAATTTGTCTTGATCTGCGCTATTGCGCAGCATGCGTTCTTCGTCAGGATTACTGATGAAGGCTGTTTCTACCAAGACTGATGGCATGTCGGGTGCCTTTAAGACGGCAAACCCGGCATGTTCAACTTGAGGTTTATGCAGGCGATAGACGTTTTTCAGTTCATCGAGCATCGTATTGGCGAGTTTCGTTGAGTCTTTAATTTGAGCAGTCGTTGATAGATCCAGTAAGACTCTGGCTAACTTTGGATCTTGAACGTTCAAATTGATTCCGCCAATCAAATCCGCTGCGTTTTCTTTATCGGCAAGCCACCGAGCAGCCGTGCTAGAGGCCCCACCGTCGGACAAGACATAAACCGAACTGCCGCCTGCGGTAGGGCGAATAAACGCGTCTGCATGAATCGAGACAAACAAATCCGCTTTCACGCGCCGAGCTTTTTCAACACGGACATGTAAAGGTACAAAGTAATCGCCATCGCGCGTGAGGTAAGCGCGCATACCCGGCGTAGCATCAATCTTTGCTTTGAGCCTTTGAGCAATGGCGAGGACAACGTCTTTTTCTCGGGTACCACCTTTGCCAATCGCGCCGGGGTCTTCGCCGCCGTGACCCGGATCGAGCGCTACGGTAATCATGCGACGACCGCGCTCGAGTTTGTAGGGCGCGGCATTACCACTGTTGACGGGTGGTGCAATTGAACTAGGCAGCACAGGCAAACTTGCCATGGCCGTGCCTTTAGGGTTTCGACCAATGTCGGCGAGAATCTGCGCGAGCGGATCCTCATCGATTTTTTGCGGATTGTTTTTGAGCAACGCTGCCAGTGGGTCTTGCGCGACTTTTGGATAGAAGTCGAGCACGAGTCTAAACTTGTAGTCGCCTGCGGGTTTAAGCGTGAACACCTGCGGCGAGATGGCTTGTTTCAGATCGAACACAATGCGCACAACGCCCGGACGATTTTGTGCAACTCGCAAGCTGCTGATGTAGGGGTCATCCGTCCGCACCTTGCGAACCAATTCATTTAGCGCGGGGCTGATGTCAATGCCTTGAATATCAACCACCATGCGATGAGGCGTATCGAGCGTGAAGTGTTCGGCTTTGAGTTCACTATCTAGCTCAAGCGTCACGCGCGTGTATTCATCTGCTGGCCAGGTGCGCACAGCCAATAGGCGCGCAGCCATAGCGATGCGAGGAATAACCGGTAACAATAAAAGAGTTGACGCAGCGCCTAACAGGCGGCGTCGATTGAGCGCTGTGGTAGCTGACGAGACATCGTCGCGGTTTGAGCCAAAGCGGTAAGCCATTGAACCCCTTTTGTAGTGAAAGCACTCAGTGTGACTTGACGCCCTGCACCCGCATATACCAACTGAATTAACAGGTCTGGTGCGGTGAGCAAGTCGCCGGCCCGCTCGGGCCATTCGATCAAAATCAAAGCCTGGTTCTTAAAGAGATCGCGGAACCCAGCATCTAGCCATTCGGCAGGGTCGCTAAATCTATAAAAATCAAGATGATAGAAGTATAAGTTAGAAACTTGATAAGATTCAAGTAGGGCGTAACTTGGACTTTTAATTCGTCCAGAAATGTTGCAGTGCCGCAAAAATGCCCGTACCAGAGCCGTTTTGCCTGCGCCCAGTTCACCTTGAAGGTGGATGCGCCCCTGTGCCGCTGGACCAGGGACGAGTTGGCCAGTCGCATCGGGTGCGAGTTCTGCGACGATCATCGCCAATGTTTGGCCTAAGACCTCGGTGGCAACTTCGTCGGGCAGGTCAATCGTGAGTGTTTGCAAGGTCGGTGTCATGATCAGCGAGCGAAGCGATTAATAAGAGTCACATTGTGCACGTGAGAGCATGGTCAGAGCAGCGGGATGCAAAAAAAGATAACGCGCGCCAAGACCCGGTGAAGCGCAAGGCTCAACCCGTGCATTGTCACCGATCCATTGTTTGCTGTAAAAAGAGGGCATGATGATTTGCCTTGCTTTGAGATGAACTCGACAGAATCCGCCGCGATTGGTGAGTTTATCGACGCCGTTTGGCTTGAGGATGGTTTGGCAGCCAATACTTTGGCCGCTTACAGACTAGATCTGATTGGTTTTGAAGAATGGCTCAGAAAAGAGCGGGATCTTGAGTTGGATGGCGCGGCAGGTGGTGATATTGAAGCCTGGTTTGCAGCGCGTCACTCACAAACCAAGCCGAGTACTGCGAATCGGCGGCTAGCAACACTGCGTCGCTATTATTTGTGGGCGCTGCGCCATCAGCGTGTGAAGGCCGACCCCTGCCTGCAATTGACCACGGCGCGTCAGCCCTTGCGCGTACCCAAAACCTTGTCTGAGGCACAAGTTGAAGCGTTGTTGCAACAGCCACCGGTACATACTTCGCGCGGATTGCGTGACCGCGCCATGCTTGAGGTGTTGTACGCCACGGGGTTGAGGGTGTCAGAGCTGGTCGGGGTGGGCGTGCTTGAGGTGAGCTTGAGTGACGGCGTCGTGAGAGTGGTGCAAGGCAAGGGTGGCAAAGATCGGCTGGTGCCTTTGGGCGCTGAGGCTGCGCACTGGATCACCCGGTATCTGGACCAAGCGCGGCCGCAGTTGTTAGAACAAAGAACCAGTCCGGCGCTGTTTGTCACCGCGCGCGCAGCGCCAATGACACGACAGTCGTTCTGGTTGCTCATCAAAAAATATGCGGTACTAGCTGGGATCAATGCTCCGCTCTCACCTCATGTGTTGAGGCACGCTTTTGCAACCCATCTGCTCAATCATGGCGCAGACCTGCGTGTGGTGCAGATGCTGCTCGGACATTCGGACATTTCAACCACGCAGATTTACACCCATGTGGCGCGAGAGCGGCTTAAAAGTCTGCATGCGCAGCATCACCCTCGGGGCTAAGCGGGTAGGCTTTCGGGTAAAGTGCTTGCGCTTGTTAAACTAGCAACCAAGGCAGCAGAACTTACCTGGTTGCTAGTCAACTTCTCGCCGTAGCACAGTGGATAGTGCACATGCCTCCTAAGCGTGGGACACTGGTTCGATTCCAGTCGGCGGGACCACTGCACTTAAAGAAAACCATACTTTTCGCGAAGATGACCGGTTTTTCTGGGTGCTTTTCGTTATGATCATAGCCATACTGCTGTGATTCTGAATCACAGTCCAAAAAATTAGAATCATTCACTGTTCAACGATGACGCAGACGCACACCCCGGAAGCAGCCAAACCGCAGTTACTTGATGATCCGCTTGCACTCAGAACCATCCTGATTGGTACCTTGATTGTGCTGTTGGCCATGGGTGTACGCGCCACGATAGGCTTGTTTATTCAACCGATGGGGCTTGAGCGCGGTTGGGGGCGCGAAGTGTTTTCGATGGCCTTTGCCATTCAAAACCTTGCCTGGGGCTTTGGTGCGATCGGGGCCGGCATGATGGCCGATCGTCTGGGGGCTGGCCGCACGATTGCCTTGTGTGCCGCGCTTTACGCGCTAGGCTTGTTGGGTACAAGATATTCGAGCAATGAATTTGAGTTGTATATGACCGCCGGTTTGTTGATTGGGTTGGGGCAGGCCGGTACAACGTTTGCGGTGATTTTGCCCGTGATCGCGCGAACGGTGCCGATCTCTTTGCGCAGCACTGCCATGGGTATTGCGAGCGCGGGTGGTTCTCTGGGACAGTTCTTGGTGGTACCAACCGGTCAACTGCTGATCGACACGCTTGACTGGACCGGAGCCTATTGGGTGTTGTCGCTTACGCTCGCGATGACGCTGCCCTTGGCCTGGTTTTTGCGTGGCACTCCCGGACCGGGCACGGGGCCTCAGCAGTCGATGCTGCAAGCGATTAGTCAGGCCCTGAAACACCCGACGTTTCATTTGATTTTTTGGGGTTACTTCGTTTGTGGTTTTCATACCGCTTTCATCACGCTGCATTTGCCCGCGTTTGTGGTCGACAAAGGGCTCAATGCCAGTACGGGTGCGATTGCCATCGGTCTCATTGGCCTGTTTAATGTGTTTGGTTCCTTCACTGCGGGCAAGCTCGGTGGCGTATACAGTAAAAAGAATTTACTGGCCGGCTTGTATGCCTTGCGCTCGGTGGGTTTGATTTGGATTTTGGTGATGCCGACTTCGCCCTGGGTGGTCTACGTCTTTGCAGGTTGGATGGGAATTTTTTGGTTGGGAACCGTCCCCTTGACGCAAGGCTTGATCGGGCATATTTACGGTTTGCGTTTTGGTGCAACACTCATGGGGATGACTTTCCTGGGACATCAGCTTGGCAGCTTCAGTGGAGTCTGGATTGGAGGACGTATTCAAACCCTGACGGGAAGTTACGATCTTGTGTGGTGGCTTGGCATTGCGTTATCTCTCATCGCCGCTGCCTTGTACTTACCAGTACGCGAAACTCCTCTCAACCCTCAAGCAATGATTAAGCCGGCTTAGGCAAAGCTGATGCAGCCACTTTCACGCAAAGCCTCTATTTTGGTGCGAACTGGTCTGGCTGTTTTGCTCTGTGGTGTGCTGGGAGTTGGTTTTTTGGGCTACTTCTCGGCGGGCATACGCCTGAACTGGGAAACGATTGCCTCGATGTGCGGCTTTTAGCGCGCCCGTATGCAAAATTTGTCTGACTTACCGAAGATCGACTACGTCGGGCTTGGGGCATTCGCCCCGCGTGACACCACCATTCTCACCGTCAACAATCGACTGGCGCGCCGGGTGATTCAAAGCCTGGCTCGCGCACAGGTCAGTCAAGCAAAACGTGTTGCTCAAATGCCCATTGTGGCCCCGTGGTCTGGCTGGTTGGCGCAGCAATTGGCGCGCGCGGTCTTTCAAGAGGGGTTAACGGCGCACACCTTATTGCTCGATAGTTTTGCCGCGCAGACGGTATGGGCCGAGGTGATTGAGAGACTTGAAGAAAAGCGCGTGCTCATTGATGTGAGGCAGGCTGCTGCAAGTGCGATGCAAGCGGATCAGTTGATCGATGAATGGGATATTGCGGTGAACCCCTCTTCGGTCAATGAAGAGTACGAGAGTTTTTTACGTTGGCGCGATGCGTACCGCACTCGATTGCACGCTCAGGACGCGCTTGATCCAAATTTAGCGGTGACGCGCCTCATACAACATATCGAGGCGGGATTAGTCTTGCCGCGTAATATCGTTTTGGCGGGTTTTAGCGAAATCTCGCCGCGAATGGGGCGCTTGCTTGACGCGTTGTTGGCTCGTGGTGTTGAGCTGAGCGTGTTGCATGAGCCGACTGTAAAGCCGGGGAGCCTGACACGTTTGGTGTGCGCAAATGCCCAAACTGAATGGTTGGCGGCTTCGCACTGGGCGCGCACTCAACTTCAGGCCAATCCGGAAGGCCGTTTCGCGATCGTTGCTATTGCGCTGGACTCACAGGCACCGTTTGCACGTCGTATGTTGCGGCGTGTGCTGAGCAATGGACAAGGTGAGCCTGAATATACTTTTAACGTGGCCGTCGCGCGACCCTTGGCAGATTGGGAGGCTGGACGCGCTGCGTTAGCCTGGTTACGCACCTTCGTATTAATGAAAGAGCAAAACGGAGGTGCACCTGCAGAGTTGAGTGCAGCGCTACTCGCTGGTCATTGCATCGGTCATGTTGCTGAAATGGGCGCGCGCGCTTTGATTGATGCGCGTTGGCGCCAAAACTATCTGAGCCACGTGAATCTTGCCAATTGGACCGCTGCACTTTCAACGCTTGAGCAGCTATCTCCTGCTTGGCAGCGCGCCTGGCAAGATTGGCAGACGATGCCGCCGCGTGCACCGATCCATCTTTGGTCGGGATGTTTTCGTGCCACGCTGGCATTACTCGGGTTTCCGGGACGCGGTCAGCAAAGTTCTGCAGCGTTTCAAGTGGTAGAAGCGCTTGATGGTTTATTTGAACGTTTTGAAGCGCTCTCTGCAGTGCTGCATGTCGTTACGGCGGGTGACGCCCTAAAGCTCTTGAATCGACTTGCGCGCAGCACCTTGTTTCAACCACAGCGCGCGGCCGATGCGCGTTTAGATGTATTGGGCCTGCTCGAGGCCGAAGGTGGGCAGTGGGATGCGATATGGTGATTGGGTTTAACGGATGAAGTATTGCCTGCAGTCGCTAAGCCTAACCCCTTCATTCCGATTGCTGCCTTGCGTCAAGCGCAAGCGCCTCGCGCGACCCCCGAGCGTGAGCGTCAGTGGGCCGAACAAATCTTTGCGAATCTTTGTCAGACAGCGCCAAGCATCGTCCTAAGCTCGGCGCTGTTTGAAGGTGAGCGTGCCTTGCGACCTTCGCCACTGATCAGACCGTTTGAGCCCAGTGCAGATTGCTGGACACCCGTCGCGCCCGTCTTGATGCCTCCGTCTATTGACAGGGTGCGCGATGACCCAGGCCCGAAAGTCGCGCCAGATGAAAAAATTTCAGGCGGTATCGGCTTGCTTGAGCTTCAAGCGCGCAACCCTTTATGGGCCTTCATCCGGCATCGACTAGGCGTGCGGGGCTTGCCAGCCTATACCGAGCTCTCCTACAAAATGCAGCGAGGTCTCTTCTTGCACGGAGTCTTACAGCGCGTGTGGGAAGAGTTGCGCGACCAAGAGACCTTGCACGCTGCTGTGGTGAATCAAACACTTGACGTACAGCTTGAGCGCATTGCAAGCGAAGTGGGTCGTAAAGAGTTGCAGGCTTTTAGTGACACGCTACAGCGACTTGAAATTGAGCGGGGGATCTCGGTTGTGCGAAAGTGGCTTGCTTTAGAAGAGCAACGCCCGCCTTTTAAAGTCGTTGAGGTTGAGCAAAAACGACAACTCAGCCTGAACGGATTGACGCTTGACGTACGCTTAGATCGACTAGATCTTGTCGGTGATGAGCATGTCATTATTGATTACAAATCAGGCGCGAGCTTGCCTAAAGTGTTGGCCGATTGGAGAACGCCGCGACCTTTGAATTTACAGGTGCCTGCATACGCGACCATGCTTGGCCTTAACTCAGACGTTGAGCAGCGCGCACCAGAAAAAATTTCTGGTTTGGTGCTTGTGCAGTTGCACTCAAAAGAAACGGCCGTGACGGGATTGGTTCAACACGGCGGTCTTGGTTTGGCAGGGCCCAAGACCCTTGAAGAAGCAAAATATCAAGACGAAAATTGGCAGGCGCTGCTAGCCCGACTGAAAGCCGCAATCGAAACTTTAGCCGCTGAATTTACATCGGGCCATGCGTTAAACGAATCTTGGCACAAAGCAGATCTAGAGCATTGCGACGTATTGCCGTTGTTACGCCTATACGAAAATGAGGCAAGTGATGACTGAACGGCAACCTCGCGATGC
>CALQNE010000088.1 GCA_943331855.1 Bordetella parapertussis | reverse complement strand
CTTGATCGGCGCAAAGACCGCGCGCGCGGTCAGTGAACGAATGGTTGTCATGAATGACCTCCGAAGGAAAACGATGGTTATTTCAGTTTCGAAAACTCAGTGGGCTTCAAAATAGTGCGCGAAACGCCAGCCAACAAGGCGCCATCTTTTTCAGACGCTGCGCGAGCCGCTAACCACTTAGGGTCCGCCATAAATGTTGCTGAAGCACGGTCACGATGATTCATGTCGTCCCACTCAAGCATGTAATAAAAATCGTTGGTGTTCTCACCGATATCAACGGTCCAGAAACCGACTGGACGAAAATCATGGGTTTTCCAGATTGGCACCGTGTGGTTTGCAAAACGCTCAATCAGGGCAGGCAATTTGCCGGGGGCGGCGTGATAAACGCGAAGTTCATAAATCATGGTTTTGTCTCCTTGGTTTTTAAAAAGTTCTGAAGCCTGATCATAACCAGAACTCAGCTTGCACGAACCGGAATATACTGTTTTCTTGTTCATGGGCCTGTTGCCCATTTTTTCTATCAAAAGGTAGCCAAACGTGACTGAATTACAAAAAATCGATACAACTCTGGGCACTGGTGCTGAAGCCACGCCAGGTAAGCAAGTGTCTGTCCATTACACCGGCTGGCTCTTTGATGCCTCAGCCGCCGATCAAAAAGGCGCAAAATTTGACAGTTCGCTTGATCGCGGCCAGTTGTTTGATTTTCCGTTAGCCGCAGGTCACGTCATCCGGGGTTGGGATGAGGGTGTCGCCGGCATGAAGATTGGTGGCAAACGCACCCTGATCATCCCCCCTGAAATGGGCTATGGTGCGCGCGGCGCGGGTGGCGTGATTCCTCCCAATGCCACCTTGGTCTTTGAAGTTGAACTCCACGGCGTCGAATAACGCGCCGTCTTCGACACAAGACAAGTATGAAACACCTCACCGCCGGCTTATTCTTACTTTTATGCACAGTGATCGCCCAGGCACAGCCTAGCGCGATTCGCCTAATGGTTGGATTTCCTGCGGGAGGCGGCACCGACGCGATCGCGCGTTTATTAGGCGAGCATCTTAGTCAAAGCTTAGGGCTTAACATCATCGTTGAAAACAAAGCCGGTGCAGGCGGACAGATCGCCGCTCAGGCGCTAAAAACTGCCGCCAAAGATGGTTCGGTACTCTTTTTATCTCACGATCATACGATTTCAATCTTGCCTTTGGTACTCAAAAACCCAGGCTTTCAGCCCCAACAAGATTTCGTCCCGGTCGCAGGCTTTGCCTCATTCGCCAACGGCTTGGCCGTGTCAGGCGGCTCACCCGCGACTTCGTTTAAACAGTACGTTGACTGGCTACAAACGCAAGAACCAGCCAAACGAGCAATCGGCGTTCCAGCCCCTGCCTCTGTCCCAGAATTTTTAGTCAAAGCTATCGCTGCACACACTAAACTTGACTTGCAAGCGATCCCCTATCGTGGAAGCGCGCCGATGCTGACAGATATGCTGGGTAACCAAATTTCGGCCGGTGTGGCCTCAGTGCCCGACTTTATTGAATACATCAAAGCCTATAAGGTTCGCATGGTGGCCGTCTTGGGAAGCCAGCGACAGTCACTATTGCCCGACGTGCCAACCTTGACTGAACTCGGCTTAACGGGTTTTGAAGACTTACCCTATTACGGCATCTTTGCCCCGATCGGCACAGCGCAAACAATCATTGATCGTTATTCAAGCGCGCTTGCAAAAACCATTGCACAGCCTCAGGTTTATGAGCGCTTGCAGGCGTTAGGTTTAACCGTCGAATTCATGTCGTCTGCAGCGCTCGCCCAGCGCGAGCGCGCCTATTCGCAGAGCTGGGCACGTTTGATTCGTGAACATAACTTTGTTGCGCAATAGAAAAATACGGATCACATACTCAGCGCTACCCGCACTTTAACGCTGCGTACCGTCAACATAAAACCATCGTCCGTCTTCTCGTACAAAACGACTAAGTTCGTGCAATCGTATCGGACGACCTTTCAGACGGCTCGCGGCGACGAACTCGACTTCTGCATGTTCAGGATCAATGAGGCGATAAGCGCGAACGTCGAGCCCAAGCCATTTCACGTCTTGTTCAAACGTCAGCTCTGACGGGCGCGTTGTTTGATGCCAGGTGTTTTGAAGGTAATCAGCACGTTCAAGTACAAAAGCGCTGTAGCGCGAGCGCATCAGATACTCAGCACTCGGGGCTGGTGTCGTATCAAAATGATCGAGATAGCGCTCGCAACACTTGGCGAATGAAAGTAGCGCATTTTTATTTTTTCGACCACAAACACAGGCCTGATTACCAAGATTCATACGAGCCCTTCACTCAGACCTAGAGTGAGTCACTAAAAATGCCGGAACCTTTAAATCCCAATGAATCGCAGCGGCACGCATTAAAAAGGTGGCTAACGTGCAGCACAGCAGCACTTGAACTTCGTATGCAGGGTACACGCGCAAACCAATGATCAACAACAAGCACCCAAGCGCCACCGGAATCGCGTACAGCTCTGTCGACATTAAGAGCGTTTTACGGCCTGCAATGACATCGCGCATGATGCCCCCACCGATCGCAGTGATGACGCCCATAATAATGAGCCCCACAGGCCAGCCAAAATTCATTTCGTACGCTTTCATCGCACCTTGAAGACCGAACAAAGCGGCGCCTAGCCCGTCAAGATAGAGCATCAGCGAAAAAACCTGAGGTTGTGTGAAGAATGTGCGCCCAAAAAATGCCAAAAGACTTGAAATGATTGCGACCTGGATAAAGACCAAATCCACAACCCAAAATGGCTCAACCCCAAGGATGACATCGCGCAGGGTACCGCCACCGACCGCGGTAATGACGCCCAAGACCATTACACCAAAAATATCAACGCCTCGTTCAGCAATTGCCAAGACCGCAGTGACCGCAAAGGCCATTGTCGCAATGATGGCCAACCAAAAGGTGATGGCATCTATTGAAAGATGCGAAGTCAATATCGTCGTAAACAATGTCAGTGCCCTGAATTTTTATACCAACTCTTCACAGCGGCCACGTAGCGCGTGACACCTTCAGTGACACTTTCGGCTTGAAGCGCCCCATACGACAGACGCTGATAGTTCGCGCGTTGCGTATCGACTAAACCAAAGGTAAATCCAGGCACTGAAACAACCTTATGTTGCTGCGCCATCATACGATTAAACGCCAAGCGATCTTCACCGGCCCGCAAACCTGGCAATTTTAACAATACATAGAATGCGCCTTGCGTTCGTGGAAATTGTGCCAAGTCGCCCAAGCCCTCAAGAATTTTGTAAACATTTTGACGTACTGCTGCGAGCGCATCTATTTTTGGTTGCACCCAGGCGCGACCGAATTTCAAGACCTCGATAGCCAATAACTGCGAGGCGACCGGCGCACAAATCAAATTCGTATCTTGTACTTTATTCATTGCATCGAGCAAATCGACCGGAAACACAACATAACCGACTCGCCAACTTGCCATGCCATAATTCTTTGACATCGAATAGAACGAGAGCGTGTGACGCTGCGCACCAGGCAAGGACGCTGGTGAAAAATGCGTCACACCATCGTAGGTGAAGTATTCATAGGCTTCATCACTAAAGTGATAAATATCGTTTTCAGCGCACAAGGTGTTGATGGCCGTTAACGACTCTTTTGAATAGACTGCTCCGGTGGGATTGTTCGGAGAAATGGTCACAATCGCACGGGTGCGCGGGGTGACCGCTGCCGCCAAAGCTTGAACATTCAGGCTCCAGTCGTCATTGACGGCCACTGGCACAGGCACACAACCACACATCCGAATTGCCATTTCTTGATTGAAATAAAATGGCATTGGCAAAATAAACTCATCACCCGGATCAGACACCGCAAGAATGCAGTTCATAAAAGCCATGTTGCTACCGGCCGTGACCATCACAACTGACTCTGATCCACACTGTATGTTGTTTTCGTCTGCCAGCTTTTGGGTCAAGGCATCAATCAATGCCGGATAGCCAATAATCGCCTGATACTTATTCAGCGAAACGTCACCCATCAACCCCGGCAAGGCTGCTATAGCTTGAGAGGGTGGTCCGTAATTGACGACACCCTGCCCTAAGGAAATTGTGCCGGGATTATCACGCGCCAAGGCTGCAATCGCCGGCATGACCGGAGTATCGACAGCCCCCATGCGCGCTGAAACGCGTTTCATACAGGCGTTAACCAGCCATGCGTATCTGGCGTCAAGCCACGAACAGCATCGAAATAGATTTTTTGCATTTTCTTTGTGATCGGCCCAATCGCACCGTCACCGACCGGCAAGCGATCAATTTTCACGACTGGAATAATCTCTTGCCCCGTACCACACAAAAAAGCTTCATCAGCAAAATAAAGTTCGCTGCGATCGACCTCGCGTTGAACAACAGGTTGACCCGTCGCCTCTTCGTAAAGGGTAATGATAGTGTCGCGGGTCACGCTCTCTAAAATATTGCTACCGATGTTAGGTGTAATCAGCTTGCCCTCTCTAACCATAAAGAAACACGCGATCGGGGCTTCAGAGACCTTGCCCGACGGCGTCAACATCAACGCACCATCGTAGCCATCAGATTTTGCTTGCAATTGGGTTAGGCGCGCGTTGTGATAGTTTGCCGTTGCTTTGATCCGTGGCGGGCTTGCATTATCCGACAGTCGGCTCCAAGAGCTCACACCCAGGCTCATGCCTGTATCTGCAAATTTGGGACGCTCTCTGGGAGATGCCGCCGCTGTATAACCCACCGGACCCGTCTGAGCCATCAAACCTAGCGCTTCGATATACACCAGCAGTCGAATATAGACGTCGTCGTCAGGCTCATTTGCCCGAATCAAACCCGATAAAGCCTCGCGCATTCCTTCTGCTGTCAAGGAATGATCAAAGCGCATCACTTTCATGCCTAGCTGCAGACGCTTGAAATGCTCAGCAAATCTAAAAATCTTAAACTCACCCGTTGTTGGATTTCTGTAGGCACGTAAACCTTCAAAGACAGCCGTTGCGTAGGTCATGCCAAGTGTCATCGGATGAACACTTGCTTGCTCGTAGGGTATTAATTTGTCGTTTTGTAAAATAATTTTGGGTTGCCACATTGTCTCAATCCTTTTTTAGATTCAATTCTGGAATCAATTTGCCCATTTGCCGATAGACGCCCGTCACTGACTCCGTAAAAGCTGTGTGACCCAAATAGGCTGGCGTGCCTTTTAATTTCTCAACGAGGTCCTTAAACCCGGGCGAACGCACCATATCAGCGGCCGCGGCCTCCCACTCTTTAATCACCTCAGCGGGCATACCAGCTGGCCCCGCAATTCCATAAAAAATCGGGACAGAAATTGGAAACTTCAGTTCTTGATAGGTGGGGACTTGGGGATACTCAGGAATCTTGTCAGGACCACTTTCAGCCAAGAGTCGAATCGTACCAGCCGCTGCATGTGGCGGAAACTCAGCGGCAACCAAGGCCTGAATCTGCCCGCCCAACAAGCCATTCATCGCGTCAGCCCCTCCCTTATAGGGAACATATGTCGCCTGTATGCCCGCAGCCTGAAAGGCGGCTTGGGTAGAAATATGCGTGCCACCATTGGTCGCAGCCGTTGACCAAAATAACTTATTGGGATTAGCCTTCGCCCAAGCCATCAAGTCTTGGATCGTTTTGAAAGAAGCGTCAGATTTCACAAAGAGAGGTTGGGCACTGACAAGTGTTTGAAACAGATAGGTGAAATCTTTGCTTGGATCGTACGTTTGTGTCTGAAAATATGGCGCAACCGTAAACGGACTGGTCGTAGCCAAAGCAACCGTATAGCCATCTGGTTTTGCACGCGCCAAGATACTTGTGGCAATCGTTCCGCCTGCCCCTGGCTTATTGTCGATCACGACAGGAACCTTCCAGCGCTCTCGCAAATAATCCCCGATCCAGCGCGAAGAAATATCACCACCACCGCCCACTGCAAAACCAACAATGATCGTAATCGGTTTAGACGGAAATTTTTCAGTTGTCTGCGCAAAACACGAAGACATCAAAAATCCCGACACAAGCAAACTGAAAAAAACTTTAGTAGATTGTTTCAACACGGTGCGCCTCTCTTAGAATCATGACCACAGCGAAGTATCAACCTCGCATCGCCTTGAGTTGTTGTGAGTACCCAGACGGATCTATTTGCACGTCAATCAAACTGGGCCCTTTATGCAATAACGCCTTTTGTAATGCCTCTTGATACTGCGCTTCAGTTGTAGCTTCAAAACCTTGACCACCTAGTGCTTGCATGGTTTTTGCAAAATCGTGACGTCCCCAGCGCACGCCTCTGCTGGGCATTTGTTTGCTCTGTTGCTTAATATCAATCAACGAGAGCGCGCTATCGTTAAAAACGACAACAACGACGCGAGCATTTGCCTCGATTGCTGTGCAAAGCTCGCCTAAGCACATCATCAAGCCACCGTCGCCGGTAAAACAAACGATTGGTGCAGACGGCTCGTCGATGGCTGCAGCGATTGCCGCAGGCAAAGCAAAGGCCATCGTGGCCAAACCATTTGAAATCAACACATCACCCGGCTGAGTGACTGCAAAAAACGCAGTCGCAGAAAACATGTGTGCGCCCGCATCCACTGACATTCTTGGTCTGAATTTTTGTTCTGCATACACCTGGGTTGAAAGCTGTGCCACGCGATCGGGCGCCACGCCAAAGTGAATGGGCGGATATTGCAAGCGTTTCAAGATATCGGCGCGTAAGCCTGCAATCTCAGTCATCGACCAATTTGACGTGTAGGCGCCAAGTTGTTGATTCAGTGCAGACACATGTTGTTTTAAATGACAACTTACCCGCGCCAACGGCTTAATGTAGTGCACCGCATGCAGAGCATTCGACAACTCAATCGCCGGCTTGTTATACGGCCAAGGTTGCAAAATCATTTCTACCGGATCCAGCCCGACCATCACCATTAAATCAGCCTGTGCAATACATTCTGCCTCTTGAATGCCGCCCGTGAAAATTCCAACCGCTTGAAGGTCTAGATCAGAGATCACCCCTTTGGCTTTATAGGTTTGTAAAACCGGGCATTTTAGATATTGCGCGAGTTGCCTGACCTCGGTGGCGCACTGGCGAGCCTCGAGTCCAACAATCAATACCGGCTTTTTAGACTGCTGCAAATGCTGGAGTACGTCCTGTACGGCAACAGCGTCTTGAACGATTGATGGCTGTGCCCGTGCACCAGTTAAGGGACGATCGATCAAGCGTCTCGCCACTTCACCCGTTAACTCAAGGTGTACGGGCCCCATGGGCGCAAGGCACGCAAGCGCAATCAAGGCATCAATTTCAGCAATCGGATTTTCTGATTCAAGTCGAGCAACGCCTTTAACCACCGGTTGCAACATCACCTTTTGATCAAATACCTGATGTGTGATGTACGAAAGTTGCTTCTCAGTAAAGCCATCCGTGATCACAATGACCGGAGCGCGATCAAGCTTGGCATACGCCACGCCGTTGGCAGCATTTGCGACCCCCGGGCCTTTGGTCATCAGCGCCACACCAGGTACGCCAGTCGTTTCAGCCAAGGCGCCTGCCATCATGACTGCCGCATTTTCTGTTTTTGTGAGCGTAAACGCGATGCCTACTTCGGCTGCAGCTTCGATCAAATCAAGTGACGATCCTCCACCAGGCAGACCGAACATCTGACGTACACCAGCACTAGCCAAGGCCTGAGCCAAGGCTTGCACAATCGTTATTTTTGGATGCGTATTCAAAATAGAAACCGTTTGCTTTAGTTAATGGCCTGCGTAGCGGGATCGGCAAGATGAATCAACATGTTGTAGTGTTGATCAATGACGACTTTGGCATATTTTGGCACCACCACCGTTGATTCTCGCTCTTCAACAATTGCGGGGCCCTCAAAGTGCATACCTGCCCGTAATACATAACGATCATAGACAGGTGTATCGATAAATTTCTTGTTAAAGACACAAAACACTTCACGATGATTTTTGATCGCACCGTCAGCTGCCTGAGCTGGCGCCCGCCCTTCGGATAGATTTTTCTTGAGCTGCTCAAGCAAGTCAGGAAGCGGCCCCTGTACGACAACTCGCCAAGATACAACCTCTGCCGGCGCGTCATCTTCGGTACGACCATACAAATTCTTATAACACTTGCTAAATTCTTCAACCAGATGCTGTTTAAAACCTTGATGTAGATACTTCATAGAAACAGGCACTTCAACTTCATAGCCTTGCCCGACATAACGCATTGCTGCGCTCACTTGAACCGTACACAACGCAGCAGACAAGCCCGACTGGGCCAACATTTCAAGTCCCTTCGTATTTAGACCTTGGATTAACTGCTCAACCGAGCTCTCATCCAACGCAGCGACAGGCGATACCGAAGCCTGCACAAACTGAAACGACATCGGAGAAGCCAAAAATCCAAACGCAGACGCAACCCCAGCACCCATTGGGATCACGAGCCGCTCGATACCAAGTTTAAGTGCCACGTGACACGCATGAACTGGCCCAGCGCCACCGATCGGGATCATGGCGTAGCTTGAGGCCTTCAGCCCTTTTTCAAGCGCATGAATACTTGCGGCCTGCGACATGGTTTCGTTGACCGTTTCATGAATCCCAAACGCAGCCTCAGTCACCGAAATATCAAGCGGTGCGGCGATTTGCTTCTGTATACATTGACGAGCCGCCTCTAAGTCCAAGGCCATCGAACCACCCAAGAATGATTTGGCATCCAAATAACCTAAAACCAGATCAGCATCCGTCACCGTTGCATCTTGTCCGCCTTGCCCATAGCAGGCTGGCCCTGGCACAGCACTTGAACTATCGGGGCCAACCTGAATGAGGCCCAAGCTATTGATGCGTGAAATGCTGCCACCGCCCGAACCGATTTCAATCATGTCGATAGCAGGTACTTTTAGCGGAATCCCACTCCCCTTTTTGAAGCGCTGCAGACGCGCCACCTCAAAATCGGTTGTGACCGCGCTATGGCCATCATCAATCAAGCAAGCCTTCGCGGTTGTGCCACCCATGTCAAAACAAAGAATTTGCGTCAAATCGGCCATCTGTCCAATCAACGACGTTGCCTGAACACCGCCCGCTGGGCCCGATTGCACCAGTCTGATTGGGTATTCAATTGCGGTATGAAAATGTACCGTCCCCCCGTCAGACTGCATCAAATACAAGTCTTGTTCAATACCGATGTTCTTGATGCCCGCCATCAAGGCTGAAATATATTTTTTGAATAACGGCTGAACGTAGGCGTTACACACCGTCGTGGCCGTTCTTTCATACTCACCGATCTCGGGCATCACTTCGCTCGATATGCATACCGCAACGTCAGGTAGTAACTTCGCCAAGGCTTCTTTTATTTGAATTTCGTGCGTTGGGAACTGAAAGGAATGTAATAAACATACCGCGACCGCATCGACCTTTAGTCGCTTAAGTTCATTGGTAATCTGAGGCAGTGTTGAAAGGTCTAAAGGCTCGATCACAGCCCCGTCGTAGCCAACGCGCTCTTTGATCTCAAAGCAAAGCGCTCTGGGCACAAGCGGTTCAACAGGTGTTAAAAACAAATCATAAATGTCGTAACGCCACTCACGACCAATTTGCAGCACATCGCGAAAACCGGCCGTCGTAATCAAGGCCGTGCGAACACCCTTTCGCTCAATCAATGCGTTCGCGACCAGCGTCGTACCGTGAATCACATTTTGCACATCGCGTGCGTTTACCGAGTTATTTTCAAGAATTAATTTAATCCCGGTTAGCACACCGACCGAAGGATCCAAAGGCGTTGTCAAGACTTTTTCGTTACACAACTGTCCCTGAGCATCTACCATGACCAGATCTGTGAAAGTGCCACCAATGTCTACCCCAATCCGAAAGGGGGCTAACAGCGGTTTAAGCGGCTGGCTCATGCTTCAGTCCCTTGCGTTGTAATACTAGCGGCTTCTAACTGGCCTGCTGTTTGTCCGTAATCGTTTCGTGCACTTAAGTTTGACACCACGCCGTCCTGCAAGTCTTTTGCTAGGGCAACCGGATCGCGTTTGAGCGGTGAAAACATGCCTCCACCGCCTGGGGTTTCAAACGTCACCGTTTGCCCTTGCTTCAGGCTCATGACTGACTTGCCTGGAATACGCTGACCATCAACCAAGTCGATGCCTAAACGCCCATCTATTCCACCCAAAAAACCACGCGGCGGATATTTGATTCTTTCGTGGCGGATCATAAAGGTCAAAGGTTCGGGCGACAAAGATTGAAACGACAAGCGTTGACCCAAGCCGCCTCGGTACATTCCAGCACCTCCACTATCCGTGATCAGACTTTTTTCAGTCACGAGCATCGGGGTTTGATTTTCAAACTGTTCGATCGGATTGTTCGCGATATTGGTTGGAAAGCTTAAACAGGCCGGACCATCACTTTGCGCCCGAGCGCCATAACCGCCACTCATGAAAAACATTTTGACAAATTTTCGATTTGAGCGATCCACGCCTTTGAAGTAAACGTTCCAGATTGGCGATCCACTATCTGCAATCACTTTGTCAGGGATGATTTTGGATAAGGCGCCAAAAATAACAAAGGGAAGATAATGCCCAGAAAGATGACGGCCCCATACAGGCGCAGGCCGAGTCGGGTTCACGAGCGAACCCTCGGGTGCCAACAAGGTTAAGGGCCTCAAGCCGCCATCGTTGTTGGGCGAGTTCGGATCAAAGGCACACTTAATCGCGTACGCGCTATAAGCAAAGGTAAAGTTATAAACCGAGTTGATGGGCTTATCAATTTGCGGATCGGTACCCGCATAATCTACCAAAATATCAGAGCCTGTTTTTTTGATCGAGCAACAGATAGTCAGTGGCTTCTCAAAACCATCCGCGGTGACTTGATCAGTGCACTCACCGTCAGGGATTGCCTCTAGCATTTTGCGCATGCTCAGCTCTGAACGTGACAAGATCGCATCCGTAACGCTTATTAAGTCGTCAATTCCCTCTTGTTGAAGCAAGTTCAATAGTTTGGTTTGAGCCAGGTCATAAGCAGCAAACTGCGCGCGAATATCGCCAAGCGTTTCGTTGGGTTCGCGCAAGTTTTCTTGTAAAAAAGAAATCACATCCTGATTTTCTTCGCCACGCCTCACAATCTTTAAGATCGGAATGCACAAGCCCTCTTCGTAAGAATCTTTTGCAAAAGGAGATGGCGCACCACCAATGTCAACAGTGTGAAATGTTGAGCCAACAAAGGCGACAAGTTCACTGCCACGAAAGATCGGACGCACCATCGTAATATCATTCAAATGGCCCGTACCAATCCAGGGGTCGTTCGAAATTAATACATCACCCGGCTCAAGACTGTGTTGAGGATGCTTTTGCAGCATGGCCTTCAGAGTTGTGGGCATGGTGCCTAAAAACGAGGGGATAGACCGCGACGATTGCGCGAACACACGCCCGTCTGCATCCATCAGCGAACACGCCAAATCCCAGTTCTCACGAACGACCACCGAGAACGACGTGCGCACAAAGGTTTGTGCAACCTCATCCATCAAGCCGGTCAGGCGTCTCCACACGATACCAAGCTGAAGCGCACTGATCGTTTTACTCATCATTGTCCCTATTATTTGTTTAACAAATTGATAGGGTCAATCATAGCAAACCCCTCTAATCCAGAACAACCCAATAAAACGGCGTCTGGCTAGATCGCAGTAACCGTCAGTCAATCTTGGCGCCCGAGCGCTTGATCACTTCAGCCCACTTGGCAGTTTCACGTCGTGAAAGCTCTGCAAACTCCTCAGGAGAACTGGCAGAAATTTCTGCGCCAAAGGATTTAAATTTTTCGATGAGCTCGGGATTTTTTAAGGCAAACAGCACTTCAGCATTGAGGCGCTTAACAATCTCTGCAGGCAAATTGGCCGGGCCAATCAGCCCGCCCCACGCGACCACTTCGTAGCCTGCAAGACCCTGCTCTGCCACGGTCGGAATCATAGGAAACGTTGCTGAACGTTTATTGTCGGTGATGCCGATGCCACGCATTCGTCCGCTCTGTACGTGCGGCCCTGAAACCGGTGT
>CALQNE010000087.1 GCA_943331855.1 Bordetella parapertussis | reverse complement strand
GCCAAATGAATATCGTGAATGTCGACTGACCTGCCTGTGAACTCGCATCGTGAAGACGCACCAGCCTGGCGTCCCTTGGGTGCGCAGCCCGCGCGCGATGGCACGGCCGTGGTCGAGCAAGCAATTGAGCAGGTCAGGCAAAAAATCTATATGCGTGCGGTCAATGGGCTCTTTGCGCGTTGGCGCTTACTTTTTGTTTGGCTGACGCAACTGGTTTTTTATGTGACACCTTGGCTTACCTGGAATGATCGTCAGGCCGTTTTGTTTGATCTGGGTGCTCGGAAATTTTATATTTTTGGTATGGTGCTATGGCCCCAAGATGTGATTTACCTCACACTCTTATTGCTGATTTCTGCGCTCGGTTTGTTTCTATTTACTGCGATCGCGGGTCGTCTGTTTTGCGGCTACGCTTGTCCGCAAACGGTTTACACCGAAATTTTCATGTGGATTGAACGCTACACCGAGGGAGATCGTGTTGCGCGGATTCGCCTGGATGAAGCGCCTTGGTCGCTGCGAAAATTACGGCTGAAGGCAAGCAAACATGGGCTATGGCTCATCGTTGCTAGTTTAACGGGGTTCACGTTTATTGGGTATTTCGCGCCCATTCGAGAGCTTGGTCAGGCGTTAGTCGATTTTAGTTTTGGTCCCTGGCAATGGTTTTGGTTCTTGTTTTATAGCTTTGCAACGTGGGGTAATGCGGGCTTTTTACGCGAACAAGTTTGTAAATATATGTGTCCCTACGCGCGCTTTCAAAGTGTCATGGTTGACCCAGACACACTTGTGGTGACCTACGACCTTGCGCGAGGCGATCCACGTGGTGCGCGCTCAAAAAAAATTGACCACCACGCCCAGGGCTTAGGTGATTGTGTCGATTGCAGTATTTGCGTTCAAGTCTGCCCAACGGGTATTGATATTCGCGAAGGCTTGCAATACATGTGTATCGGTTGTGGTGCGTGTGTCGATGCCTGTAATCAAGTCATGGAAAAAATTGCTTATCCCACAGGATTGATTCGCTATACCTCCGAACGCGGCATGTTAGAAAAACTGTCGGTTCAGCAAGTTCGTCGGCATTTGCTACGCCCCCGCGTGTTGATTTATAGCGCGCTGATGCTGGTATTGGTATCGATTTTTGTGACAGCCCTTGCAACCCGTACGACCTTGCGTGTTGATGTGATACGCGATCGCGGAATGCTTGGTCGTGAAGTTGCAGGCGGCATGATTGAAAACGTGTATCGCTTACAAATGATGAATGCAACTGAACATCGTTTACTTTTGTCTGTCAGCGCTGAGGGGTTGCCTGGGCTCAGCCTTCAGTTTGCAGACCCCGCTGTTGCGGTGCTTCGAACGAGTCCTAGGGTCGGTGACAAAGCTATTGAGACGATTGACGTGCCTCAGGTCGAGATTGCCCCGGCGTCTAATCGCGTGCTGGCTGTCGTGCTGCGAGTGCCGCAAGGGGCGGCTAAGCCAGGCTCTCATCCCATCCAGTTTGTCACGACATCCTATGCGATAGACGGACACAGTGCGGTGACCGTGCGCGAAGCTTCAAGTTTTATCTTGCCCCAGTGAAGTTGATCATTGAAGTGCTTAAACAGGAGTCTAAAAGATGAAGTCACAAGAAAAAAATGAGCTTGAACGTGATCAACCTTGGTGGCAGCAGCGTTGGCCTTGGTTCTTGATGGCAGGCCCCGCACTTGCGATCGTGGGGTGCGTAATCACGATTGTCCTGGCTTTTCAGGGTTTTTCAGATCAGGCGATTTTTGATGGTGGTGTCAAAAGAGGGCTGGTCGTTGAAAAAGTAACGAATCCGTCGTCCATACAACAATCACGTTGATACAAAGGCCCATCATGAAGTGCCGATCGTTAATGTTGATCTTGTGGCCCTCATTTTTGATGGCTGGAGTAGCAAGCGCATTCGTTTTTGCGTTGATTGATCCGCTTGATGTGGCAATTTTTGGTTATTTTCACCCCGAACGCGATGCGCTATACGCGGCGGGGTTTTTCTTTTTTTGGTTCATCGCAGCGCTTTCAAGTTTACTGACGCTCTTTATATTGCCAAAAGAGACCGATCTGCATCGCGATATTGGCTTCTGAGGGCGTCGTACAGCCTTGACGCCTCGCATGACGCTGCCTCTGGGTGTACTTCAGACAGTTTGGTCAGCCGTAAACAAACAAATACAATGGGGACACTCGATTATTCGTTTTCGTGTCTGCGGTATATTGCCATTGAAAGTTTGGGTACCTTACCTCGAGCGGTCGTCAACCCGATATCTCGCGATTTCCAGGATTATTTCTTATCATGCTCACAGCACTTGAGTTCAATCAGGTTCCGGCCGAAGAGGCTGCGTTTCGTCGTGAAATCAGACAGTTTTTGAATGAAGCGCTAAAAGGGGTGCCGTCGCATGTTAAAGCCCGTTCGTGGATGGGAACAAGCGATGAATTCAGTCGAAAGTTAGCCCAAAAAGGTTGGCTGGGTCTGACCATCCCCAAAGAATACGGCGGATCGGGTAAAGGCTTTTTTTCGCGCTTTGTCTTGTCTGAAGAGCTTCTTGCCTCTGGGGCGCCCGTGGCTTCCCACTGGATCGCTGATCGTCAAAGTGGACCTTTATTGTTGCGTTACGGCACCCAGGCACAGCGCGAGTTTTACATTCCCCGAATCTGTCGTGGCGAAGCCTTTTTCTGTATTGGCATGAGCGAACCCAGTTCGGGTTCTGATCTGGCCAGTATCCGCAGTCGTGCTCAACGCACTGAAAATGGTTGGCTGCTCAATGGCAGCAAAATCTGGACAACCAATGCGCATGGCTGCCACTACATGATTGCGTTAGTACGTACATCCGGCGAGACGACCGATCGTCAAAAAGGCTTGTCGCAAGTCGTCATCGATTTGAGTTTGCCGGGCGTCACGGTTCGTCCAATTACAGACATGGCGGGTGATGCACATTTTTCAGAGGTGTTTTTCGACAACGTCAAACTCGGTGCGGATGCGCTGGTGGGTACCGAAGGCCAGGGCTGGGATCAAGTCAACGCTGAGCTGGCCTTTGAACGCAGCGGGCCAGAACGTATTTATTCAAGTATCGCGCTCTTAGATTGCTGGGTTGATGCCTTGCGCGCGCAAAAGATCAGCGATGCCGAAACTAATGCCTTGGTAGGCGCAATGGTTGCTGAGATGGCGACGTTGCGCGCACTATCTTTGGCGGTGACTAAAAAACTGGTCGAAGGCGGAAGTCCTGCAATCGATGCGTCGGTGGTGAAAGATTTTGGTACCGATTTTGAACAACGTTTGATCATTAACATTGCGGCGTGGTTGGGCGCGCACCCCGACTTTATTGCGACGCCAGATCTGTTGCAGACCTTAGGCTACCTTGAACAAATGGGAGCAACCTTCTCCCTGCGTGGCGGTACGCGTGAGATCTTGCGAGGCATCATCGCGCGCGGCTTAGGATTAAGGTGACTCTGATGCAAAACGATTTTTATGATTCAGCTGAGCGTTTATTTGGTGAGGTCTGTACACCTGCGGTGATTCGACAGATCGAGCAGGGTGGTGATACCTCCACGCTGTGGGCCTCTTTGAGTTCAGTGGGCTTTGCCGATGCGTTGTTGCCTGAAAGCTCCGATGGAGCCGGCTTGTCCTTGACCGAAGTTTGGCCGATGTTGTTTTCGATGGGCCGACATGCGTTGCCTTTGCCTTATGCCCAAACAGTACTGGCACGGGCCTGGTTGCAGCAGGCGCAGCAAGCACAAACCGTGCAATCTAACGTGCTCGCTCAGGGCGTGTCCGAAGGTACGATTACTTTCGCCCCTTATCGCGTCGCGCCAGGTAGCGCTGGTCTACAAGCCGCTGGCGTGTCCTTTGGTCGCACCGCGACTTGGGTTTTAGCGCAGAGTGATGCAAACGTTTGGTTATTACCCGTTTCAAAAGCGCAAAGTACGCCCTCAGGCGGCAATGGTTCATTGGATGCTGACTTAACCTGGTCGGCCGAGGTGGCTGCCGCCGCGTTATTGGGGCAGTTTAAAGCGCCACAGTTTCGTGAGCTTCTTGCACTTTCGCTTTCGGTGTTGATTGCCGGCGCTGCAGATCGCGTGTTTGAGATGACGCTCGCCTGGGCCAATCAGCGTGAGCAGTTTGGTAAGCCAATTGGTCGTTTTCAGGCGTTACAACAGCAAATCAGCGAAGTTGCCGAGCAAGTATTTGGTGCACGTATGTCAGCTGAAATGGCGTGTCGCAGCGTAGATTGGCAGCCCGCGCCTGAGTTGGTCGCCTTGGCGAAAGCGCAAACCAGTCAGGCGGTTTCGCGCATTGTGGCGGTCGCACACGCAGTACACGGTGCGATTGGCGTGACGCAAGAATTTGATTTGCAACTTTATACCCGTCGCTTAAATGAATGGGCAAAAGCGGGTGGGGGAGCAGGTTACTGGTCAGCGATCTTGGGGCAGCAGGTATTAAGCAGCAAACACTCAGCCCTGGATTTTGTGCGAACAAGATTATTTGCTGAGCCCGCTGTCTAAAAAGACTAGCAGGGTTTATCGACGAGTTCGTTCAACGCCTTCATGTCAATAATTTTGACTTCGCGTTGATTAATTTTGATGACCCCATCTCGCGCGAAGCGAGAAAACAGACGACTGATTGTTTCAATCGTGAGCCCAAGGTAGTTGCCGATTTCTTCACGACTCATTCGCATCATGAAATCGGTTGGCGAATAGCCCAGTATGGCTAAGCGTTGCGACAGGTTGCTTAAAAAGGCGGCCAGCCTTTGCTCAGAGCGCATGGATCCCAGCGCCAATAACACTTGATGTGATCGTGCGATTTCTTTGCTCATCAAGCGCCGAACCTGATGTTGTAACGAGGGCACAAAGCGGCTGATTTCGTCAATGTCTTGTAGTCGTACGACGCAAACTTCAGAATCTTCCATCGCGATTGCGGATGAGCTGTGCTTGCCTTCGATCATGCCATCTAAGCCAACGATCTCTCCGGGTAAGAAAAATCCCGTTATTTGTTGAGATCCATTCGCCTCTTCAAGCAAGGTTTTAATTGAGCCGCTTCTCAAACCAAATAAGGCGTTTAGGTGTTCGTTATGTCGGTATAGCGGTTGGCCCTTTTCGACGCGAATCCGCTCTGTGACCAAGGCGTCAAGTTGTTCGATCTCGTGGGCAGGCATGCCCACCGGTAAACAAACATGACCCATCATGCAGGTCGAGCAATGTTGTGAATCAACGACTACAGGGATTCGTTTTTGCATGTTAAAGCCTCGCGAAGATTGACACGTGTAGAAGGGTTGAATGCTCCACAGATTTAATGTGCAAGGTCGCAGATCATCTTTATTGTATGCCTCTTGACCCTGGTTAAGCGGCATATCGCAGTTAATTGATTTAAATCAGGCTTGTACGCCGCGCGGTAGCGCACACTAAGCGTACCGTCATACCCTCTGAAGAGGGTCGATGGACGATATCAGTATAAGTATTCGTTAGCCCGCTATTGAAAAGTGTCAAGATGACCGCATCTACAGGTCATCCCTTACTGGCCATAAGCCATTGCTTCAGGAAAACGACGATGCGATTCGACAAATTAACCACTAAGTTTCAGCAAGCGCTTGCCGATGCGCAAAGCATGGCGTCCCGCAGCGAGCACCCCTATATCGAGCCTGCGCACGTGCTAGCGGCGTTGTTGGCCGATACTGACAGCGGAGCAGCCAGTTTGCTGTCTCGCGCCGGTGTGGCGGTCAATCGCCTGCAAACCGCACTTGAGGCGGCACTTAAAGGCCTGCCAAAAGTAAAAGGCGGTGACGACAATATTCAGGTCAGCCGCGATCTGCAGGCTGTTTTTGCACGAACTGACAAAGAGGCAGCTAAGCGCGGTGACACCTATATCCCAAGCGAATTATTTTTATTGGCGTTAGCCGACGATAAAGGTGAAGTCGGTCGTGCACTTAAAGAGGCAGGCTTGCAACGCAAACCACTTGAGGCAGCGATTGACGCCGTACGTGGTGGAGAATCAGTCAAAGATCAAGACGGTGAGTCGAATCGCGAAGCCTTATCCAAATACACGATGGACCTAACCGAGCGTGCTCGGCAGGGCAAACTCGATCCAGTGATCGGGCGTGATGATGAAATTCGCCGTGCCATACAAATTTTGCAACGTCGCACAAAAAACAATCCAGTCTTGATTGGCGAACCCGGCGTGGGAAAAACCGCCATCGTTGAAGGGTTGGCACAGCGTATCGTCAATGATGAAGTGCCAGAGTCGTTGCGCGGCAAACGCGTGCTATCGCTTGATTTAGCCAGTTTGCTGGCGGGCGCAAAGTTTCGCGGTGAATTCGAAGAGCGCTTAAAGTCAGTACTCAAAGAGTTGTCACAAGACGACGGCAACAATATTGTGTTCATTGATGAAATTCATACCATGGTCGGCGCAGGTAAAGCCGAGGGTGCGATGGATGCAGGCAACATGCTTAAGCCTGCTCTTGCACGCGGCGAATTGCATTGCATTGGTGCGACAACGCTTGATGAATATCGCAAGTACATTGAAAAAGATGCAGCCCTTGAGCGTCGCTTTCAAAAAGTCATTATTGACGAACCCAATGTTGAATCAACGATTGCTATCTTGCGTGGTCTGCAAGAGCGTTATGAGTTGCACCATGGTGTCGAAATTACCGACCCAGCCATCGTAGCTGCCGCCGAGCTTTCTAATCGCTATATCACCGATCGTTTCTTGCCTGATAAGGCAATTGATTTGATCGACGAGGCCGCTGCGCGCATTCGTATGGAGATCGACTCTAAGCCTGAAGTCATGGATCGACTCGATCGTCGTATCATTCAATTAAAAATTGAGCGTGAAGCCGTTAAAAAAGAAACAGACGAAGGTTCAATTCGACGCTTTCAGATTATTGAAGAAGAGCTTGAAAAGCTTCAGCGTGAGTACAACGATTTTGAAGTGATCTGGAAAAGTGAAAAAGCGGCTGTCCAAGGGACGCAATCAATTAAAGAAGAAATCGAACGCGCCCGCGCTGAGATGGCTGAACTGCAACGCAAGGGCCAGTTCGATAAGCTCGCTGAAATCCAGTATGGCAGTTTGCCTGAGCTCGAGTCGCGCTTGAAAGCGGCTGAATTAGCGGGTGCAGAACCTGGCACCGCAGATCGGCCTCGACTGTTGCGTACGCAGGTGGGCGCTGAAGAGATCGCAGAGGTCGTGTCGCGTGCAACAGGTATTCCGGTATCAAAAATGATGACGGGTGAGCGTGACAAGCTACTCAAGATGGAAGACCGCTTGCACCAACGCGTGATTGGTCAAGATGAAGCGGTGGGCTTGGTCTCAGATGCTATTCGCCGTTCGCGTGCGGGTTTGTCGGATCCTGCACGTCCCTATGGTTCGTTCTTATTTTTAGGGCCAACGGGTGTCGGAAAAACCGAATTGACTCGGGCCCTCGCGGATTTTTTGTTTGACTCCGATGATCATTTGATTCGAATTGACATGAGTGAGTTCATGGAGAAGCATTCGGTCGCGCGCCTGATTGGTGCGCCGCCGGGGTATGTGGGTTACGAGGAGGGCGGTTCGTTAACCGAGGCCGTGCGTCGCAAGCCCTACAGCGTGATTCTGTTCGACGAAGTTGAAAAGGCACATCCAGACGTCTTTAACGTACTGTTGCAAGTGTTAGATGACGGTCGTTTAACCGATGGTCAAGGACGCACGGTCGACTTTAGAAACACGGTGATCGTGATGACCTCAAACTTGGGGTCGCATCATATTCAGGCGATGGTCGGTAAGCCCTACGACGCGATCAAAGAAGTGGTCTGGGATGAGGTTAAGCAACATTTCCGCCCAGAGTTTTTGAATCGTATCGATGAAATTGTGGTCTTTCATGCCCTGCAAAGTCAGCATATTGAAAAAATTGCCGCGATTCAGATTCAACGCTTGTCTTCCAGGATGGCGCAGCAAGATATGGTGCTTGAGGTCTCTGCTGCGGCCTTGGCTGAACTGGCACGCGGTGGTTTTGATCCAGTATTTGGTGCAAGACCGCTTAAACGTGCGATTCAGCAGAACCTAGAAAACCCGATTGCCAAATTGATTCTTGAAGGAAAATTCGGCCCCAAAGATGTCGTGCCGGTTGACTGGCAGGATGGGAAGTTTGTGTTTGCACGCACGTTGCAGTAAACAGCGTTGAAAACGAAACACCCTTTAGGCCTTAAGCGATCAGCGCTTTAACTTAAAGGGTGTTTGTTTAGATCGGAGTTGCTGTTTGCTCAGTACGTAGGCAGCGCGCACTGTGATCCGGCGTTAACCAAACCAGCTCGGGTACGGTTTGTTTGCAAGAGTCTAGAGCAAGCGCACAGCGCTCTGCAAAAGCACAACCCGGTGGTAATTTTGTGAGATCAGGCGGTGAACCCGAAATGGTCTCTAGCCGCGTCCCTTTCTTGGCGGCGCCGTGTGCCAGGCTTTTTAAGAGGGCACGCGTATAGGGATGACGAGGTGAACGCATCAAGGTGCGCGTAGTGCCCTGTTCAACAATGCGGCCGGCATACATGACAGCGATTCGGTCAGCCACTTCTACTGCGGCACCGATGTCATGCGTCACAAAGATGACCGACAAGCCTAATTCGCGTTGCAGTTCTCTGAGCAGCAGCAAAATTTGAATCTGCACCGTTGCGTCGAGTGCGGTCGTTGGTTCGTCAGCCAATAGCAGTTGAGGTTCGCTTGCCAAGGCTAAAGAAATCATCGCGCGTTGACGCATGCCACCCGACATTTCATGCGGATAGGCATCGAGCCTGCGCTCGGGGCTGGGGATGCGAACACGTTCAAAGAGCGACAAGGCACGCGCACGCGCCTCGCTGCGACTAATTTTTTCGTGGCGCAAAATGGCTTCAATGATTTGATCGCCAACGGTGTACACGGGATCAAGCGCCAGTAAAGGCTCTTGAAATATCATCGAGGTCACTTTCCCTCTAAAGCGCGATAAGGCATCGTTTGAGAGTTGAACGACATCCTGGCCATTGATTAAAATTTGGCCTTCAATCTTTGACCGTGCTGGATTGTGCAATCGTAAGATCGAGCGCAGGGTGACACTTTTTCCAGAGCCTGATTCACCGATTAAGGCAACGACCTCTCCGCGCTTGACCGCCAGTGTGACACCATTGACGGCTTTGACTGGACTTTTGCCGCCGGTGAAGGTAACAGTAAGATCGCGAATATCAACAAAAGGGGCGTCAGGCGTATTCATGCCACCCCCTCAGTCGTCGAAACTGCTTGGGTGTGACCGCTGTTTTCAACATGAATCCAGCAGGCAACGCCTTGTCCGTCTTTACTTGATACGAGAGGAGGCATTTTCTGTGAGCAGACGGGTTGGGCTTGAGCGCAGCGCGTATGAAAACGGCAGCCTGAAGGGGGGTTAATTGGGTTTGGTGGATCGCCTGCCAAAGGCGGCGTCTCAGTGCGGTTATCAGGATCCATCGACGGTACTGAAGAGAGCAGGGCGCGCGTGTAGGGATGGCGCGGCGCATTAAAGAGACTTTCGCATTCGCCGATTTCGACCACTTGACCCAGGTACATCACCATGACCCGATCCGAGATATAACGTACAACATTCAGATCGTGACTAATAAAAACGTAGGTCAGTTTGAATTCTTCTTTTAGATCGAGTAGCAAGTTTAAGACCTGCGCTTCAACCGATTTATCAAGTGCAGATACGGCCTCATCTAAAATGATGAGGCGCGATTGCAGGGCAAGTGCACGCGCAATATTGACGCGTTGACGCTGCCCGCCAGAGAGTTCATGCGGATAACGCTCTGCAAAACGCTGCGGATCAAGTCCGACTCGTTGTAATAAGTCTCGCGCACGTGCAATGGAGTCTTGTTTGCTGACCCCATGCACCTGCGGTGCAAACGCGATCGAATCTTCAATAGTCAGGCGCGGATTTAACGAGGCGTAACTGTCTTGAAAAACCATTTGCGCTTGGCGCCGAAACTCTTTCAGAGTTAAATTTCGGCTGCCGACAGACTGGCCGTCAAAAATAATATCGCCATGATCGGCTGTGATTAAATTCATCAGCAGTCGCGCAGTGGTTGATTTTCCACAACCAGATTCACCGACCACACCGAGGGTTTCGCCTTTGCGAACCATAAAGTCAATGCCGTCGACCGCGCGCACGACACCGCCACCTTTTCCTAAAATGTCTTTTTTCAGCGCAAAATGTTTGATCAAGTTTTTGACCATCAGCAAGGGCTGCGCTGCACCGCCAACATCCTCATAGCCAGGTGATAAATTATCCATTAGTTCTTGATCTCCATTGCTGAGCGCAATCCATCAGACAGAAGATTGAAGGCGATTGAGGTGATAAAGATCATGGCGCCAGGCAACGCTGCGATCCAGGGTTGAACATAAATAGCCGTGCGAAGCGTGTTAAGCATTAAGCCCCACTCTGGTTCTGGTGGTTTTACGCCAAGCCCCAAAAAGCTTAACCCCGAGGCAAGAATCATCGAAACAGCAATGAGGCTCGTTGAGTAGACAAAGATCGGGCTCAACACATTGCCCAGCACATGCACCCGGACGATTGTGAAGGCGTTGGCACCAGAGGCTCGCGCTGCTTCGACAAAGTCTCGGCTGCGGATTTGGGTGGTTACGCTTTCTGCCACGCGCGCGATCGGTGGAATAAACACGATTGTGAGCGAGATCAGTGAGTTCGTAATGCCAGTCCCAAGCACGCCCGATAGTGCAATCGCCAAGAGCACTGAGGGAAAGGCATAGAACACATCAATGGTGCGCATGATTGAAGTGTTTAGCGTCCCACCGGCATAGCCTGCAATGATGCCAATTGTCGAACCGATCGCAAAAGCGAGCAGTACGGGTGTGATCCCCATAAAAAGCGAGAGCCGCGCGCCGACCATCAGTCGAGAGAGCATGTCACGACCCAATTCGTCAGTGCCTAATGGGTAGCCCTCAAACCCGATTGGCTTGAGTCGTTTCATGATTGAGGCCGCGTAAGGATCGGCTGGCGTGATCCATTGGCCCAAAATCGCCATGAGTAAAAGGCAAAGAATAACGAAGGCCGCAAACATTGCGACTTTGTCGCGAAGCAGGCGCGAGAATACATTTTGCCAATAGCCTGCTGAACGTTCGGTGTTCAGGGACGGAATTTTTTTTGTATCGACGGTGATATTTAGCATGTGATTCAGCCTCGTGCGATACGTGGATCAAGCATGGTCTGAATAATATCGACGATCATGTTGAGGATGACAAAAAAGGTCGCTAGTACAAGGATTGTTCCTTGGAGCAGTGGAAGATCCCTTTGAAAAATAGCTGAGTTCAACAAAAAACCAGTTCCGGGCCATGAAAATACTGTTTCGATCAATATTGAGCCGCCCAATAAGTAGCCTAACTGCAAGCCCATGACTGCGAGTGCAGTGGGTGCTGCATTTTTAACGACGTGTAAGAAAATGCCGACATTGGTCAGCCCTTTTGCTTTAAGTCCGACGATAAATTCTTGTGACAAAATTTCGGCAACGAGGGCGCGAACGGTGCGCGAAATGATACCCATCGGAATCACGCTCATGGTGACCGCGGGCAGGATTAAATGCTTGATGTGCTCCCAGTTCCATTGCCAGTCTGAAGAGCCACCAGGTCCGGCGCCATTCGGGGGCAACCACATCAAGAGTGAACTGAAAATGATGACCAAGACCATTCCAAGCCAGTAGTGAGGCACGCTCACGCCCAGCACCGAGGTCAGCGAGGCGGCTTTATCAATCCAGGAGTTTTGAAAATAACCCGCGACAAAGCCAAAGAGGCAGCCAAAGACAAAGCCAATCATGGTGGCTACGATTGCCAGCCTAAAGGTGTTGCCGACTGCGCGCATCACTTCGCTTGTGACCGGTCGACCGCTTGCAATTGAAGTGCCTAAGTCACCTTGCAGTGCACGCCAGCCCCAGCGCACAAACTGTTCTGGGTACGATTTATTAAAGCCGTAGATCTCCATGAGCTGCTTCTGCAGTTCTTGCGAGGCATCTGGGGGCATGATGGACACCAGCGGATCACCGGGAGCCAGGTGCACCAGTGCGAAACACACCAGCGCCACACCGAACATGATTGGCAGTGTGTAAAAAACGCGTTGAAAGATAAAACTCAGCATAAAAACGGCCTTTAAATCGATCGCTAGCCGTCGCGTTTACGATCG
>CALQNE010000086.1 GCA_943331855.1 Bordetella parapertussis | reverse complement strand
GGGCTCTCAAGTCGGTTTAAATGCAGCACTAAATCAAAATGATTGGTGTCTGGCATGTCGACATATTCGGCCTCAAAGCCTCTGGCCTGCCAAGCAGTTAGGTAATCTTGGGACTGGCGTTTGAATTCGGCAGTCTCATTTGAGCCATAGCTGACCAAAATTGGTGCTCCCTGTTCGGGCAATGCAAAGATTGGGCTATTGCGGTGCGCATCCGCAAGGCTCAGATGCATCCAGTCATTGATGTGGGTGTCGACCAGTGGGGTCAGGTCGTACAGGCCGCTCAGCAAGACTGCACCCGCTATTGCAGCCGAATCCATGCCATAGTTTTGTTGCCACCCGCTTGCGAGCACCATCCCCGCAAGATGCCCGCCCGCCGAGCTGCCGGCAATCACCAAACGCTGGCCATCGCCGTGATGTTGTTCGATGTGGTGATGTACCCAAGCCACGGCCCGACGGGTTTGATCCACGATGTGGTCGAGCGTGACCGCGGGGGCAAGCGAGTAATTGACTGCGACGACGGTGATGCCAGCCCGGGTTAAGGTGGGCGCCATAAAACTTGAGTCGTCTTTTGAGAGTAGCCGCCAGTATCCCCCATGTAGATAGATCAGTACGGGGCCGGGGCTCTCGCCTTGAGCAGGGAAAATATCTAGGGTTTCGTCTGGGTGTTGCCCATAGGCAACGTTCAGTGCGCAAGGCAGGGTTGCTCTAGCCTGCGCGCTGATTGATGCATAGTCACGCAACATCGGTGCGATATCAGGGACGGTCGCGCGCGCGTTGTATTGCAGGTCGCGTGCGGCGCGATCCAGTGGCAATTGACTCATCTTGTCTTACTCGATTGAAATGCCGGTTTGCTTCGCCAAACCCTGCATTTTTTCAATCTCTTTACGAATGGTTTCGCCAAACTGAGCCGGGGTCGTGCCAGCTGGAAACAAGCCCAAGCTTGCAAGCCGCTCGCGCACAGCGGGTTCATTGACCGCTTTGGCGGCCGCGTCGCGCATGCGTTGAATCGTCGCAGCCGGGGTGCCTGCCGGTGCTACCAGGCCGAACCATGACGGGTCATTATTTGAAGCGAAGCCAACTTCGGCGTAGGTGGGTACGTCTGGCAGAGGCTCAAGGCGGGTTGGCCATGACACCGCGAGGGCACGCAATTTACCAGAATGAATATGCGGCATCGCCGAGGCGACTTGATCGAAATAGACCGCGACTTGTCCGCCAAGTATGCCCGTCAGTGCAGGGCCCGCGCCTTTGTACGGGACATGAACCATCGCTGTCCCGGTGGTGGTTTTAAAGAGCTCGGCCCACATCTGGCTGATCGTGCCATTGCCGGTTGAGGCATAGCTTAATTTGTCGGGATTTGCTTTCAGGTAGGCCAGAAGCTCGGCAAAAGTATTGACGGGCAGACTGGGGTGCACCACCAAGACGCCAGGCGCCTGTACCAACTCGGTCACGGGGGCAAAGTTTTTGATGGGATCATACGGAAGGCTTTTATAAACAGCAGGGTTCACCCCGTGCGTTGAGACCGTTGCGACCCCAAAGATTGACCCATCAGGGGCAGCCTTGGCAACCTCCATCATGCCAATTGACCCCCCAGCACCGCCTCGATTTTCAACGATGACCGTCTGGCCCAGTATGCGAGTCATTGGCTCGGCGAGCAGGCGCGCGGTGATATCTGTGGATCCGCCGGGTGGGAAAGGCACAATGAGGCGAATCGCGCGGTCTTGCGCGTGAGACAGTGGGGTTTGGATACAGAAGACGAGCAAACTTGCCAGACAAGCCAGTCGGATTAGCAGATTTTGGTGTTTCATCACTCGTTTCCTTTGGTTTAACTTACATTTTGGCCGCAAAACTTCGGCGTGGCAAAACAATTATCACCTGCTACTATTTGACGCTAATAATTATCGTGCCCAGGAGGCCTCTCATGCGTCTGTTTAAAAACCTCGTTGCAGCGGCCTTACTCTTGCCCGCCATTGCACTTGCACAAACCCCGATCAAGGTCGGTATTGCAAACGATTTGTCGGGTCCGTTTGCGGCACTGGGTGCCGAAGCGCGCGACGGCTTTAATCTTGCGATCAAGCAGCTTGGCAACAAGTTAGGCGGGCAGCCCGCTGAGTTTATTCAGACCGACATGGGTGGTAACCCAGATCAGGCGCGGCAGTTGGTGACGCGTTACATCCAGCGCGATAAGATTGATTTCTTCACTGGGCCGATCGGCTCAAACGTGGCGTTAGCCGTTGGCCCAGCCTTGTTCGCAGCCAAAGTCCCTTACCTGTCAAACAACCCGGGCCCTAGCCAGTTTGCGGGCGCCCAGTGCAACGACTACTGGTTTGGCGTGTCATACCAAAACGATGCCTTTCACGAGGCAGCTGGTAAAGTCGCTGCCGACCGTGGCTTCAAAAAAATGGTCATCATTGCCCCCGATTATCCGGCCGGCAAAGATGCTTTAAATGGCTTTAAGCGCGGCTACAAACTTGCTCCAAATCAAGAGGTGTACACCAAGCTTGGTCAGATTGATTACGCGGCTGAATTGGCGCAAATTCGCGATGTCAAGCCTGATGCGCTTTACATTTTCTTGCCGGGCGGAATGGGCATTAATTTTGTGAAACAGTTTGTCTCGGCAGGCTTGAACCAAAGTGTGAAGCTTGTTGGCCCCGGGTTCTCAGCAGATGAAGATGTCATTCAGGCGGTTGGTGAGCCGTTGATCGGGATGTTTAACACCGCTCAGTGGGCGCACGACTTAGACAATGCGCAGAACAAAAAATTTGTCGAGGCGTTTCGTAAAGAATATAACAATCGCTACCCCGCTGTGTATGCCGCTCAAGCCTATGACACCATCATGGCGATCGACGCAGCAGTCAAGGCTACGGGTGGCAAAGTCGCCGACCGTGAAGCTGTGATTGCTGCCTTGAAAAAAGCTGATTTCTCTTCGGTACGCGGTGAGTTCAAGTATGGCGCAAATAACTTTCCGATTCAGGCCCTGTACGTTCGTGTGGTTGAGAAGGGTACTGATGGCCGCATCACTAATAAGTTAGTCGGCAAGGTGTTTGATTCGTACCAAGACGTTTACGTGGGCGAATGCAAAAAGTAAGTCTCTCGGCTCGGCAAAAGGTACCTCGATGAGTGGCACGCTGATTGCCGAGCAATTGCTCAATGGCTTGCAGTTTGGCTTGATGCTGTTTTTGATCGCAGCAGGCCTGACGCTGGTGTTTGGCATTTTGGACATCTTGAATGTCGCACACGGCTCGCTGTACATGGCGGGTGCCTATGTCGCTGCGCAAACCATGCAAGTCACTGGATCATTTGTGGCGGCGGTCCTGGTAGCCGCAGTGGTCACCGGCTTGGTCGGTTTGGTGCTTGAACTGGTTCTGGTACGCAAGTTGGTGGTGCGCGATCATCTGGCGCAAGTGCTTGGTACGTTCGCGGTGATTTTGATTGCGAATGACGTCGTCAAAATGATCTGGGGTCCCGCCCCCATGATGATGAATATGCCCGCCGGGCTATCAGGCCCGGTACAACTATCGCCTGATTTCCTGTATCCCGCCTATCGCCTACTTATCATCGCCGTGGGTTTGGCAGTGGCGCTTGGGTTGTATTTGTTTGTGACCAGAACGCGCGCTGGGGTGTTGGTGCGCGCGGGTGCTTCTAATCGACAGATGGCGACGTTAATGGGAGTACGGGTCCCCCTGTTGTTTCTTGGCGTGTTTGTGTTGGGTGCAGTTTTGGCGGCCTTGGCGGGTGCACTGCTCGGTCCAATTACAGCCATCCAAGCGGGCATGGGTGAGCAAATCCTGATCTTGGTCTTGGTGTGCATCGTGATTGGGGGCATTGGTTCGATGCGCGGCGCTTTTGTCGGGGCGTTGTTAGTGGGCTTTGTCGACACAGCGGGGCGGGCCTTCTTGCCGACTTTACTTAAACTGTTTTTTTCTCCGGCAGTGGCCTCAAGTGTGGGCCCTACGTTGGCAGCGATCGCGATTTATATCTTAATGGCCGTGGTGCTGGTGTTTAGGCCCGCGGGTTTATTTCCGGCGCGTGGCTGATGATCAAGCACTTAGGCTCCACGTGGTTGCCTCTCGGATGCTTGCTGTTGCTCGCGCTGTTTCCGTTGATTGCGCCAGCGCTTGATCTTGGGTTTTATGTTTCTTTTGTACGGCGCGTGTTGATCTACGCCTTGGCTGCTAGTAGTTTGAATTTCATTTTGGGCTATGGTGGCATGGTTGCGTTGGGTCATGCAGCTTTTTTTGGTGCAGGGGCTTATGTGGTGGCAATTTTGTCGGCACAGGGCTACAGCCAGGCTATTGTTGTCTGGCCGCTGGCGATGCTTGTCGCTGGAGTGTTGGCTTTGTTGATCGGTGCAATTTCGCTGCGCACGCGTGGTGTGTATTTCATCATGATCACGCTTGCCTTCGCACAGATGGTCTTTTATCTCTTTATTTCATTGCGTCAATACGGCGGCGAAGATGGCATCAATCTTTCGGCACCCTCGGTGTTGCCTGGATTGAGTTTGGCGAGCGACACCCAGTTTTATTATCTGGTCTTAGTCATCGTTGCTCTGTGCTTGTGGCTGATGCACCGTATGGTGAATGCACGCTTTGGCCGTGCATTGCAAGGCATCCGCGAGAACGAAACGCGGATGCAGGCGCTGGGTTATCCAGTATTGCGGATCAAGCTGGTCGCTTTTGTGTTTGCGGGTGCGTTGGCTGGGTTGGCAGGTGCTTTGTTAGCCAACCATAATTTATTTGTATCCCCAAGTTTGATGCATTGGACGGCGTCGGCCAATCTCATCATTATGGTTATTGTTGGCGGTATTGGCTTGCGCTTTGGAGGCGTGGTGGGCGCGGCAGTGATGCTGTTGCTTGAGGAATTTTTGCGACTCTATACCGACTACTGGCACTTACCGCTCGGCGTTTTGCTCTTGGTCATTGTGCTGTTTGCTCCGCGCGGTTTGGCGGGTATGTTTTTGAGGCGATCGGTATGAAAACGGCGGCTCAAATTGCGCCAGTGCTTGTCGCGGCTGATCTCTCTAAGCGCTATGGTGCGTTACAGGCCTGCGATCAAGTTTCACTAACGGTGCTGCCTGGCGAGATTCACGCGTTGATCGGCCCGAACGGTGCTGGCAAATCGACCTTAATCAATGTGTTGTCGGGCGCTGTCGCAGCCGATAGTGGCAGCTTGTTGATCAATGGACGCGATGTGAGGCGCGCTTCGATGCAGCAACGCGTCGCTGCTGGCTTAGCGCGCTCTTATCAAATTACCAATATTTTTCAAACCAGCTCAGTGATGGATAACTTGTTGATCGCTGTGCAAGCTCAGCAAGGCAGCCAGTTTAGCTTTTTGCGTTCGCGCGACCTTGATACGGCTTTGGTTCAAGCGGCACAGGCCTTGGCACGCGAGTGCTCAATCGATGCGGCGTTATGGGAGTTGCCTGCTGGGACGCTACCGCACGGTGAGCAACGCAAGCTTGAGTTTGCCCTGGCTTGGGCGGCACGCCCCTCGGTGTTGCTGTTGGATGAGCCCATGGCAGGCATGGGGCCTGATGAAACGTTGCGTCTGACCGAGTTGATTGAGTCGTTGCGTGGCCGCGCTGCAATGCTCTTGGTTGAGCACGACATGCAAGCGGTCTTTCGCTTAGCCGATCGCATTTCAGTCTTGGTGTATGGCCGCGTCATCGCCACCGGTGCCCCCGAAGAGATTCGGGCGAACGATGCCGTGCGGCAAGCCTACCTAGGCGATGAGGGCTCAATATGCTGAGCGTTAAAAATATTCAAAGTGGCTATGGGTTAAGTCAGGTGTTGTTTGACGTCTCGCTAGAGATTGCTGCGGGCGAAGCGGTGGGCGTATTGGGTCGTAATGGCATGGGCAAGTCGACGTTGGTGCGTACGATCTTCGGCCAACTCGCTTTGCAGGCGGGCTCGTTGCAAGTCGACGGTCAAGACGTTAGCGGTTGGTCAACCGACCGGATCGCGCGCTTAGGGTTGGCGATTGTGCCCGAGGGGCGGCAGTGTTTTCCCAATCTGACGGTACGCGAACATCTCACTGCCTTTGCCGCGCAGCGCAATGCGGCCTCAGTGCAGCAATGGGATGCCGAACGCGTCTTCGAGATGTTTCCGCGCCTGCGCGATCGGGCAGGCAATATGGGTAACCAACTATCAGGGGGCGAGCAACAAATGTTGGCGATCGGCCGCGCGCTGGTGACCAACCCACGTTTGCTCGTGCTGGATGAGGCAACTGAAGGCTTGGCACCCTTGGTGCGTGAAGAGATCTGGCAGTGTTTGGCGCGTTTACGCCAAGAAGGGCAAACGATTTTGGTAATTGATAAGTACGTTGAACGTTTGATTAAACTCGCCGATCGCCATGTGATTCTTGAGCGAGGCCGCGTCGTGTGGCAAGGCAGTTCGGCCGCGTTAAACGCGGACCGTGCCCTGTGGACACGGTACCTCGGGGTTTGAGAGTGCTATTACTGTTTCGCGAGCTTCGCAAACACTCGGTCAGCGGCAGCCACCGTGGCAGCGATGACTTCGTCGTTGTGGGTGGATGAGACAAAGCCTGCCTCGTAGGCCGAGGGTGCAAAGTACACGCCTTCATCGAGCATGGCATGAAAAAATACTTTGAACAGCTCGACATTGCTGGCTGAAACTTCAGCGAGTGTGGTGGGGACGGTGTTTGAAAAGTACATGCCAAACATGCCACCTACAGCGTCGGCACAAAAGGCAATGCCGTGCTTGCGTGCGGCGGCCGTTAAACCTTCAGTCAGTTTGAGTGTGCGCGCGGCGAGGTCTTCGTAGAAGCCGGGCTTGGCCAGCAATTTAAGTGTGGTGATCCCTGCTGCCACTGCAACCGGGTTACCCGACAGAGTGCCTGCCTGATAGACGCCACCCAGCGGCGCAATGTTTTTCATAATCTCAGCGCTTGCGCCGAAGGCACCGATGGGCATGCCGCCGCCGATGACTTTAGCTAAGGTCGTGATGTCGGGTTTGATACCTGTCAAACCTTGCACGCCTTGTGGTCCAACGCGAAAGCCCGTCATGACTTCGTCAAAAATCAGCAAGGCGCCATGTGCGGTACATTCGCTGCGCAGAATTTCAAGAAAGCCTGCGATTGGCTTGATTAAGTTCATGTTGCCCGCGATGGGTTCGACGATGATGCAGGCAATCTCTTTGCCATGTGTGGCAAACGCGGCTTTCACGCCTGCAATATCGTTGTAATCCAACACGATCGTGTGGGCGACAAACTCGGGTGGTACGCCGGCTGAGGTTGGGTTGCCAAAGGTCAATAGGCCTGAGCCCGCTTTAACGAGCAAACTATCAGCATGGCCGTGATAACAGCCTTCGAATTTGATAATTTTGTTGCGGCCGGTGGCGCCGCGCGCCAAACGAATGGCTGTCATGGTCGCTTCAGTGCCTGAGCTCACCAGGCGCACTTGTTCGATTGAAGGCATGCGCGCGATGAGCATTTCGGCGATTTCAATTTCGGCCTCAGTTGGGGCGCCATACGACAAGCCATGTACGGCGGCCTCTTGAACCGCTTTGACGACCTCGGGGTGCGCATGACCCAAGATGGCAGGCCCCCAGGATCCGATGTAATCGATGTAGCGCTTGTCGTCGGCATCCCAAAAGTAAGGGCCTTGTGCACGTGCGACAAAGCGAGGCGTCCCGCCGACTGAGCGAAAAGCCCGGACAGGTGAGTTCACGCCACCTGGGATGCTGCGACAGGCGCGTTCAAAAAGTTCAGCGTTGCGAGACATGAGAAGAAATCCGCTTAGAGTGAAGAAGAAAAAGGTTTAGACAAAGCACGCGCCGCGGCTTCGATGTCGGGCGCCATAAACAAGCTGCCGATGACTGCGATGGAATCAGCACCGGCGTTTGCTAACGTTTGCGCGTGCTGAGGGCCAATGCCACCAATTGCAACGACCGCAGGCCGGGATGTTGAAAATTTTTGACACAACGCACGCCCTTCGGTCAAGACCGACAAAGGCGCGGGAGGTGCGAGAGGTTTTGTTTGCGAAGAGTACATCGCGCCAAAGGCAATGTATGCAACGTCGTACTTTAATAATTCTTGCGCAAGTTTAGGGTCTGCGTAACAAGAGACGCCAAGGAGCATTGCCGGGCCGATCGCCGCGCGCACGACCTCCGGAGGATCGTCATGTCGCCCCACATGCACACCGTCAGCATTCAGTTCAAGTGCCATGCGCCAGTCATCATTGATAAAAAAAGTGACGTCAAGTTCGTGGCAAAGAGTGGCTAGCCCCTTGGCCAGTTTTGTACGTAAACCTCGATCCGTCGATTTATGTCGAAATTGCAAGGCACGCATGCCACCTTTTGCTGCGGCACGTACGGCGTATTCGAGTTTATTCGCGTCATCCCATTCGGGTGTCACACCGTAGAGCCCGACGGGAAATCGCAGGGCTCTGTTCGGTTCGTCTTTTATTGTCATAGTCAATAGTCTCGCGCTAGACGGCGGGCGATGCGATTGCCCATCCCTGGCTGAAAAGATTGCGCGACAGCGCGTTCGGCGTGCGTGCAGGCTTGTCGTGCGGCCTCGGGTACTTCCAGGCCTTGTGCGAGCAAGGTTGCCAACGCAGTGGCCACTAAGCCGCCTGAATCCCGTAAGCGCTCAGGGGGTGCGACCCAGGGCCAAGAAATTGTTTCGTTTTGTGGCCCGACCAAGATGTTGACCTGGTGCCCGGGGCGTTGTTGGCTGCCAATGACAAGCACCCAGTTTGCGCCGATCGCTTGCAAGGCTTGGGGTCCTGCAGCTTGGCCCGAGGCTTCGAGGACATCTTCAGTGACCCATTGCGCCAAGCGCTTGCCGTCCACGACGACGACGTGTGCTTGCGGCACTAACAGTTCAATCACGGCCCCGACCAGGTCTTGCACGTCCTCTTCGTCTTCGGAGGGCTCTTCGGTATCGATCTCTTGTTGACCCAGGTGTAGCACCATCGGGACCTGGCTGTAGTCGGCTGCAATCTGTGCAACGGCACTGGCCGCCTCAACTGAGGATAGTTGCCCGATCTTAATAGCCTGAACGGGGATATCTTCGAGCAGACAGCGTGCCTGATCATCAATTTGTTCGGCCGGACAAGGCAAAACGGCTTCGGTTTCGGCGCTGTCCTGAATGGTGAGTGCTGTGAGCGTGGTCAGGGCGTGTCCGCCCAAGGCCGCACAGGTAATGGCATCGGCGGGGAGTCCATCTGAGCCGGTGGGGTCAAAGGGACCGAAAATTAGAACAATTGAGGTTGAATTTGGTGGATTCATACTAAAAGAGTTGGTAATAAGCAGACACCGAGTGGTTGGTTTCGGTAAGATTGACCCCATTGTATGAGAACAACTGTTTTTACCCGCAAGTGGATGACTGCGAAGCGGGCCTTACCAAAGAGAGAGCGATGCGTACTTGGATGTGTTTAATTTGTGGCTGGATCTATGATGAAGAGACGGGCGTGCCTGAAGATGGTATTGCGGCCGGGACGAAATGGGAAGATGTGCCGCCGAACTGGGTTTGCCCTGAGTGTGGGGCACGCAAAGAAGACTTCGAAATGATGGAAATCTAAGCAAATCTTATCTTAAAGGTGCTGAGCAATGATTCAAAGCCCCAAGATTTCCAATACACCCCCCGCAGACTTTTCAATCGACTTGTCTAATCAGTTTTTGATGGCTATGCCGGGGATGGTGGGGGGCGAATTGGCCGGAACGGTGATTTATATCTGTGAGCATGGTCCCAAAGGGGCGTTAGGGCTCGTGATTAATCGCCCGACTGATCTTTCGTTGAGCAGTTTGCTTGAAAAAATCGATCTCAAGCTCGAAATTAGTCCGTTTGAATCAAATCCTGTGTTTTTTGGTGGTCCGGTACAAACGGACCGCGGGTTTGTCTTGCACACCCCGATGGGTGAATACAGCTCAAGCATTAAGCTTGGCGCGCTTGCGCTCACCACCTCACGAGACGTGTTGCAAGAGGTCGCTGCGGGAAAAGGCCCAGATAAAGTGTTGGTGACACTGGGCTATGCGGGGTGGGGTGCAGGTCAACTAGAGCACGAGTTGGCACAAAATGCCTGGCTTAATGTTCTGGCGGATACGGATATTATTTTTTCTACTCCACCTGAACAGCGTTACCCGGCCGCGTTGAAATTACTGGGTATTGACCCGATTATGCTGACAGGCGCGGCGGGGCATGCCTGAAGAAACGCTTCTCGCCTTTGACTATGGCGCCAAAAAACTAGGCGTTGCCCTCGGAAATACATTACTCAAGCAGGCTCGGCCCTTGGATTTGATCCTTGAGCCGACCCGGGATGGTCGTTTTGCCCGAATTACAGTGTTGATCGACACCTGGAAGCCTGAACGCCTTGTCGTGGGCTTGGCGCTCGCCACCGATGGGTCTGAGCAATACGCTTCGCAGCATTGTCGACGCTTTGCCCGCCAGCTTGAGGGGCGTTACGCAATACCCGTTGTGCTGGTCGATGAGCGCGACTCAAGCGTCGAGGCTCAGAAAATAACGGGTAATGCGCCCGATGATGCCGTCGCAGCGGCTATTATTCTGCAACGCTATTTTGATACGCATCTCTGAGGCCCGCCCCATGTCACAACAGCCGCCCGCCTACACCCCTGACACCCTGCCAGACGCCGAGACGCTTTATGCCACATTGCTCGCTGCCGTGCGTCAAATTGTGCAGTCGTTGCCGATTCAACAAGTGCATTTGGTGGGCATTCATTCTGGGGGCGCCTGGTTGGCGGCGCGCTTGCATCGCGATTTAAAGTTGGTGCAACCCTATGGCACGCTCGATATCAGTTTTTATCGTGACGACTTTGACAAAATCGGCTTGCACAGTCAGGTGTTGCCTTCTGATGTCTCTTTTCCGGTCACTGACAAACATTTGATTCTGATTGACGATGTGCTCTATACCGGGCGCACGATTCGTGCCGCCATGCACGAGTTGTTTGATTATGGTCGCCCTGCGTCGATTCGTTTGGCTGTGCTGATTGATCGTGGTGGACGCGAACTGCCGATCGCAGCGGTGGCGGTTGGCGGTGTGGTTGATCCAGCTCCTGCGGGCACCTTAGTGTTGTCCCAGGCGGACGACGGCAAGCTTGTGTTGACGACAGAATCCAAGGAGAACTGATGCGTAATCCTCAACTTAATCGTCACGGCGAACTCACGCATCTGATCACCACGGAAGGCTTACCGCGCGCGATTCTGACGCATATTCTTGATACGGCGCAAACCTTTGTTCCTCTCGCGGATCGCGACGTTAAAAAGGTACCGCTCCTGCGGGGTAAAAGTGTCTTCAATCTGTTCTTTGAAAACTCAACGCGCACGCGTACCACGTTTGAAATCGCCGCCAAACGTTTGTCGGCCGATGTCTTTAACTTAAATATCAATGTTTCGTCAGCAGCCAAGGGCGAAACTTTACTTGATACGATTGCAAACTTATCTGCGATGCAAGCTGATTTGTTTGTGGTACGCCATGAGGCCAGTGGTGCGCCTTATCTGATTGCTCAACACGTGGCGCCTCACGTACATGTGGTCAACGCAGGTGATGGGCGTCATGCACATCCGACGCAAGCCCTGCTTGATATGTATACGATCAGGCACTTTAAAAAAGATTTTTCAAATCTGACTGTTGCAGTCGTGGGTGATGTACTGCATTCACGCGTGGCACGCTCAAACATCCATGCGCTCACCACGCTGGGGGTTGCCGAGGTGCGGGCGATTGCACCCTTGACCTTATTGCCTAGCGGTCTGGATCAAATGGGCGTTCGAGTTTTTACCGATATGCGCCAAGGCTTAAAGGATGTGGATGTCGTCATCATGCTGCGTCTACAAAATGAGCGTATGCGTGGCGCCTTGTTGCCTTCGTCGCACGAATACTTCAAGCATTATGGTTTGACCGAAGAAAAACTTGCGCTCGCGAAATCAGATTGCATTGTCATGCACCCGGGGCCGATGAATCGAGGTGTTGAAATTGATTCGGCTGTTGCTGATGGCAAGCAATCTGTGATTTTGAATCAAGTCACCTTCGGCATCGCGGTCCGAATGGCGGTGATGAGTATTGTTGCAGGAGCCTCAGCATGAAGCTACAGATTAAAAATGGTCGAGTGATTGACCCTGCAAACGGTGTCGATCGTGTGGCGGATGTTTTTGTGAGCGACGGTAAAATTGCCGCAATCGGTACGGCACCTGCCGGGTTTAAAGCCGATCGTGT